>JAKITK010000049.1 GCA_021648125.1 Lysobacterales bacterium | reverse complement strand
AAAAAGAGCTTATTGCTTGTGCTTACAATCATGTTAAAGAACGTAAAACCCTTTATATCCTGATTGATGAAGCGCATTTGTTGGATATGCAGGTACTTAGAAAACTGAGATTATTATTTGGGCGTTTCCCAAAAAAACACAATTTGGTTCTATTCGGTCAGCGCGATTTATTGCACTATTTGTCGCTAAATGTGAATCAAGACATTAAAGGTCGGATCACTTATTCGGCCAATATTAAACGCCAAAATGACGACGACATGGAGCGCTATATTGTTAAGGAGTTAGAAGCGGTCAGAATGGGCATTAACACCTTCAATGAAGGCGCAATGGAACTTATCATAAGAAGTGCGCAAGGGAATTTAAGGCTGTGTAGAAACCTGTGTTATGGCAGTTTAATTGAAGCCTGTCGAGAAACCCGCAAAACCGTAACCATCGCAGATGTCAACGCCGTGTTAGTTCAGCCACATTGGCGCAGTCATGAGGAATTGATTAAGCAACAAGTGTCGTAACTTAGCCAACCATTTTTTGAAAAGCCAAAATTATCATAAACCATAATTTTGGCTTTTTTGATTCTGAAATAGACGAGGAGAATTTGGTAAAACTTATGATTTTAATTTAGGAAACCAATAAAACATTACGATAATAGCTTGGCAAAATCATCGTAAAAGTGCCAAATCGTATGATAGTTAATTTGGGAAAAGTTACGGGGGTAGAGTGGCTCGCTACAGTAGAGTGGCTCGCTACACTATCCCGGCCATTCTCATTCTTTCTTTAATAATTTCTTGCCAATTTGGGGCACATTCTTTTGCTAGGGTAATTTGTAATTTACTTTTAATTGATCCCTCACCTAGTACCTGTGCTACATTTATATTTTCAAATCCCATCAATTCAATAAACTTTAATATATTTCTATATGACGCATTAAATCTTAGGAGCAGTCTATGTCGTATGGTCAGTTTATAGTCACCATTATTTTTCCGTTTTGTACCGTAAACAGTTCCACAAATAATCCCTCCAATCACTGCAGAAACATTGAATGATAGCTTCCCCTGAAGTGACAAGGCATTCGTTAGTCTTATAATTTCTTCCTTAGTCACGATTAACCACCAAAACTTACACAAGCAATATATGCCAATGTTGCAGCAGCAACGCAGGCTCCTCGAGATCCCAAAGAGATTTTTTTATTGCATGCGGTGAGCATAATATGATAACCACTCAAGCAGTCGCTAGGAGGTTCAGGTATATCAGAACCCGGATCAAAGGAAGTTGATACTGTGCACGATAATTCCCTAGGGGGGTCATTAGGGTGAGGAACATCATCAGGCCACCAGTCAGGGCGTTCGCCGATAGGGGTTGACATACTGTAGATTACGACTCCGCCAATAACAAGCGACCCGGCAATTAATTCACAGCCACCAAAAGCGCAAATAACCGGGATTGCCACACACTGTGGGCACAAACCCATGGGGTCGTAGTAAGTTACGGGTGAAGATTTAGAGTAGCTAAAAGTATTCAACCCCCCACCCAACCCAATCGGATCAGAGGTAACATACCGCCCAGTCTCCGAATCATAATACCTAAAATAATTATAATACAAGCCCGTCTCACTATCAAAATACTGCCCCGGAAACCTCGGATTAAAAGTAAAGTTACTCCCATCCCCATCCGGATCTTCATTGGGCATGCTGTTCCCAAACACCTTGCTATCACAGCGCCATTCTAGCAAGTTTTGGGTAAAGCAACCCACCAGCATGTAGGAAATCTTTGATTTTTACTCGTGGCAAAATCGGGAATGCTTCTATTAAGCGTCTGTCCTCGGGTTTCGCGCTGGGTTATTGGGCGGCTACATTTCGGCTACAGATAGAATTTTTTCCGGGCCACAGGAGAGTCCATCAATATGTTTTCGCCAAGTTGTTTGGAGAATTCAGCAAAGGCATCCCAATTATCACCGGCATTAATATCTGGCAACGCCGTTTCCGTAAACAGTTCCTTAGTTCCATTGTCGAAAACCCGATGAATAGTTAGCTTCCCCTTGTCAATCTCGATAAGGTGTTTAAAATTTTCCATATTAATTGTTCCACGTATCTAAGGGCCCGGTGTCACGATCCGCAAGACAGTTGCCATAACGTTGCATCGCACTGCTTCTACATCTCGCTGCTGCTCCTGACGGACGCTTGCCCATACGTTCTGCATTTGCAATTGAGTCACACATCTCTATGTCACGCTCTAGGTTGGCCTCGCAGCGCTTCTCCTTTTCCTCATCCGAACACGCCTCCACAACCCAATCAATACCACCAGCAATCGGTAACGAAAGGTGCGGATAGAGCCAGCCTCCAAACTCATTCCCAACCCACCATGCGCCATATATTCCAATCGCTGGGACAGCGCCCCAAACAATCGGTCGGACTTGGCTCACCGGAATGCGTTGAACTGGTTCAAACACCGACTGCCCAAATGGATCAATGTAAACGAGCGGATTTTGCAATCCATACCCAAAAGTATTCAACCCACCCCCCAACCCAATCGGATCAGAGGTAACATACCGCCCAGTCTCCGAATCATAATACCTAAAATAATTATAATACAAGCCCGTCTCACTATCAAAATACTGCCCCGGAAATCTCGGATTAAAAGTAAAGTCACTCCCATCCCCATCCGGATCTTCATTGGGAATGCTGTTCCCAAACGCCTTGCTATCCCAACGCCACACCAGGCTTTGGTTTGTATCTGTTACCCGGCGCGGTGTGCCCAGGTGGTCGGTGTGGATGTAATAGGTTTCTTCATTGGTAATTACATAACTGCTGGATTTACCCGTGGTTTTGTTTGCAGGCTTGGCTTTGCTCTTTATCCTCGGGGTATTAGCTTGCTTGCTCATGGGGCTTGAGGTGCTGCCCAATTCCCTATCTGCCTGATAAATGGCCACTAATTGACCGTTAAAGTAGATATATTCTTTAATTTTTTCCTTAGCTCTCTTTTCATATAATGCTTGGTGGTACTCGCCCAGTAGTTCCCCAGCCTGGCCGTAAATGTAATGGGTTCTGCTGCCAGGGGTTGTTTTACCTACCCGTTGGCCGCGGCCATCGTATTGGTAGTCCATAACAATGGTATCGCCAGAGCCATCGCGGATGGAAGTCTGGGTCAGGCGATTGTTATCGGCATAGGAAAATAGCTGACCATAGCCCAGGGTGTTGAGTTTTTCAGTGCGGTTGCCGACTGCATCGCGGCTAAAGCTCCAGCTATTTTGGGTCAACAAGCGACTGGATTGGGGTGCGTAGCTGTAGGGTTCATCCAATAAATCGCTGAGTAAGCGGGTGCGGTTGCTGTTGGCATCGTATTCAAAAGCCTCATCGCCATAGCCGCCTTGGGCGGTTTCCAGGCGATAAAGATCATCGTAGGTGAATAACTGGCTGTTTTGGTTATCGGCCTGGTCGCCAATGGCTAAAATATTGCCGACCGGGTCGTAGCCCAGCGACCAGTCTAGTTCCGGGCCAGATTGTAGTTGGGTGAGCTGGTAATTTTGATCATAACTTGCGCTATAGCTCAAGCCGTTGCCATAGGTAAAACCAGTTACTGGGCCGAAGGGTTGGTATTGCGCATTACTGAGTAATACCTCAGTAACTGTATCAACGGTTTTACTTATGCCTACAGGGCGACCTGTTGCATCTAGGCTGGCCTTAATTACCATGCCGCTGGGGTAGGTGGTTTGCAGTAACTGGTTGCTATTGTTGTAGGTGTATTGGGTCAGATACTGAATCCCATTGAGAAAGCGGCTCTCGCTGACCAGGTTGCCGCGGCTATTATAGCTATAATCGACTCTACCAGCCGCATCACTCATGCTGCTCAAGTAGCCTTTGGCACCGGTGAACACATAAGTAACGAAACTGAGGCCGGTGTTTTCGAGGCGGCCTAAATCATATTCGAAATTCACATTCAGGCTGCTATCTGGGTAGACTATATCGGTCAGACGATTAAGCGCATCATAGTAGTATTGGGTAAGAATGCCTCTGGCATCGGTGGCGGCGATGCGGTTGCCGGCGGCATCATATTCATAGCTGGTGATGCCGGTTTCTGGGCTGTTTAGCTGGGTTTGATTATCTAAGCCATCATAGCTGTACTGGGTGGTATTGCCCAGTGGGTCGGTAACGCTAACAAGGTTGTTGCTGGTATCGTAGCCCATGTTGGTTTCACCCAGCAGGGCATCAATGGTTTTTATTAGCCGGTCCAGGGGGTCATATTCATTGCTGACCAGGTTCAGGTTGGCATCTTCGGTGCCGGTTTGGTTGCCGTTGTTGTCGTAGGTGTATTGGGTTTGTTCGTTGTTGCCATCCAGTAATTTATCCAGGCGGCCCAGTTGGTCATAAACCCGGCTTAATTGGCGGCGCAAGACATTGCCATTATCAAAGGTCTCTTCGGCAATCTGGTTACCAGCGGCATCTAGGGTGTAGCTTATCCGGTTATTAAGATTATCAGTAATGGCGATAAGTCGCTGGGCATCATCATAGATATAGTTAGTAAAACTATTATCTGGCTGGGTGAGGCGGATCAGGTTACCCGCGTTGTCGTAGCTGAAGGTGGTGGTTATTCCGGCAGTAGTTCGGCTGTTAATCCAGCCACGGGGATGGTAACTTATGCTGGTTAGAATATTATTGGCATCACGAATTTGCAGTGCTCTGCCATTGCCATCGTATTTTAAGTACTCCTGCCTGTGGCCAAGTGCATTTACTACTGCCTGCAAATCACCAACAAGATAATCACCGCCGGGATGATCACTAGTGTAGTACTCGTAGGTAGTGATATCGCTGACATCGGTGCGCGGGCCGTCCACTGCCTGAACTTTACCGATTAATGGCGCCAGTGAAGGGGCTTCAAAATAGCTATATGCCCAGCTGCGGGAGTTTGGAGTGGTGGTATCGGTTTCTGTTTGGGTCAGTATTTGGGCGCGGTTGTTATAGGTGTAGGTGGTGGTTTTACCTGGCTCGCGGCGTTCTGAAACTCGGTTGATGGCACTATCCCAGTCGGTTTCAATAATACGTTCCGCTGGCGTACCTGCCGACTCGGTGCGCCGGATTTCATGCAGGTTGCTGTATTGGTAAGTATCTTGATTACCGCCGCGATCAATTTTAGAGGTGCGCCAACTGGTTGCCGGGTCGTAGCTCATGATCAGGCTACCACGAGAATCTGTGATGTCTGTTGCTTTCCGAAATGGTCCAGGCTCCATGTCATAAGTTATCACCTCACCCAAGGGCATAGTCACCTCGGTAATCGACCAGTCAAAAGATTCACCGGGGCGCTTGGTGTAATTTAGCTCTACCCGGCCAGCACCACCTGCGCGTTCACTTGAGGTTACCCTGCCATTGTCATCGTAGGTATAGGTTGCGAAACGCACACCGTTTTCATCGGTAATGCCGGTTAGTGCGTGTACAAATCTAGGAGCGCCAAGATCGTCTTGATCTTCATAGTGGTAAACCCGCTCGGTGAGGTCTTCGCGAATTACTTTGACCAGGTTATAGCGATTGGCATTAAGCAGGGAATTTGCAGGCAGCTGGTATTGATAAGAAATAGTGTTGCCATCAGGCAAGCTTACACTGGCGAGCAGCTTATTGGTGTTGTAAGTAAACTGTAGCTGGCGACCCTGTTGGTCGGTAACGGTGGATACCCTGCCATCATCCAGGTGGCTGATGTTAATCTCGCGATAACTACCAGTGGGGTTGATGATTTGGGTCAATATTCCGGTAGCATCAAAATAACGCCGCTCACCGGATTTGGCGTAGAGTTCCCAGCCATCAATAAGCGGACGAAGAATTTTTCCAACCGCGCTGGTAGAACGATATTCAGTACAGGCCGGGCTATCGGCACACTCAAACCGCTCAGCATTACCCTTGCCATTAATAACTTTGAAAAAATCTTGCTCAGGAATAACTCGACCACTGTAAGTATGCGACCAGCCCTTGCCCATAGCCGCATAGTCTGGGTAAACCTGGTAGGAGTGGTAATAGCGGGTAAATGGTAAATTGCCTGAGCTATAATCAACTTCAGTGGCAGTTTTGTCGCCGGTGGTGGGGCTACAGGGATTGCCTACTGTGCAAGTGTTTTCGTTGGGTTCGGGTAGGGGTGGGCCAAAGACATGGATGATTTGGGTATAATTATTCTGGCATAATCCGCCCTGATATCTAACATACCCCGGGGCGCAGTTTCCTTCGGCGTCGCTCCATACTACAAAATCAAGGTTCCGAGTTGGTTGGCCACAGCCAGCTAAATCAGCTGTTACTTCTTTTCGATACCTGATTCCTATGGGAACTATCTCTTCAGGCAAAACAATTGGGAAGGCCGGCTGGAATGCCCCCTGATATATCCACTCTGTTTCACCAGTATGTGTAAGCGCCCAGCAGGTCCCATCATAAGCTGCAACCTTGGCCGACTTCCAAGAAGCATAACTACTACATACATTAAATCTTGAAGAACCAGACTGCGGACACATATCATTGCCCCATTTATCAAATATTGGACAGGCGTTGCAGCTGGCGTTTCTAAAGGTTAATTGCGACCCTTCAGTGTATTCCGGTGTAGTCGGTGTGTGAAAACCGTAATTGCGGATTATTCCGTGAAAGCGGGTTAATTTATACTCAAACTGGCTAGAGCCAATAACATCCGGGTTCGAATACAGGGCATTTTCCGCTAATGCCAAGGTATCATACTCAACAGTTTTGAATACAAACTTGTTCTGTAATTCTTCAGCGACTGCTGTAGATGAAAAACACAAAGCCCCGCTTAACCACAAAAGCCGAGCAAAACGACCAAATGATAAATTAACCATACCCAGCTTAAGCCAGGTGAATAAAACTAATTTTTTGCTGAGTTTGTTGCTTGCCAATGCCTGCGAAAACCGCCTGATAACGAAACTAATTGCTGCAGAGCTTCCCATGCTCTCCCTCCTTTCCTTGAACTAACTTTTGTGGCGCAATAAATTTTCACACCTACCAACATCTTAGTATTCTGGATGCAGGCTTGTCAATCTATTTTTGGTATAAATAGAACAATAACTCAGGCAGTCCAGCCTGCCCTCAATATGCAAATACAACTCTACTTTTTATCGTTCCCATGCTCCTCGGCAACTGCTCCTGCGTTGCCCTAATAAGTTACATCCATGTAACAATGCATTATCCTACTACCGTCCATCCATGGACATATGCGTGGGAATGCATACGGTGCTAATCCGTTCTCACCGGATTGACGAGCCTTCGCTTGTTCTTTGAATTTACAAAGGTTTATACATCCTCGGCAACACAACCAACGTATCGAGCTTAAAGGGATGTGTTTCTTTACCTTGTTCATGGTATTTCGTAATTTATCGATTTTTATCTACAAGTAATGTGTTTGCCTTATAGTCACCTATCCCCAGATAGAAACACGGATGCTGCAAATGCTATTGATTCCACAGTAAAACCAATATGATGTGCATGGATGCACGAATGCAGCGATTACAGGACGTAAAAGAGCTGTCATACACATCATATCGCGCCCCTATCTGGGGATTGGGGTCATCACATCAGCTGGTTCATTGCCGCCGAGTTTGCTATTCTAAATAGGCATATACACAGTAAAACTTAAACCATGAAAACGATTTCAACAATATTATTCCTGACCCTATTTGGCTTTACGGCTAGCTTTACGGCTCAAGCTATCGAAAACTCGGTATCAGCACCCACCATAACCTACCCAGATCAGGCAACTGCTATGCAGGCACTCGACCGGGAGCTGGGCACGCAGCTAGCTAAGGATCTCATTCGAAAACTGGCATCGAAAAATGCTTCTCAATCGCTAAGTATCGTTGATGAATTCGCCCAGCAGCTAGCCCAACAGCCAACCCAGCAACCAACATTAAATATTATTACGCTTGAGCATGCCTATTTCAAACTAGCCGAACATGCACGAATCTATCAGGCTGCAGAACTGGACCCGGTGGTACTTGATTTCCTGATAGCTTATCGCTCCCGGGCGCAGGTAATCCACCCGGAATCCCGTGGTAGCAGTGTGCCGGTGTTTAGTATCCGCGCCACGGCTGCGGGTGCGCGCAGATTGCAGCAGCGGGAATCTGCACTATTAACCGCAACGGGTCTGCAAAATCAGCCTAGCGCATTATTACAGCACTATCTTAGCGTGACCCCGGTGAGCCAGTCTGCTCTACGGGATGCTGCCATTACCCTTACACCGAATTTGCAAAAGCAATTGCTGGCACTGAGCCTGCAACAACTCAAACCTAACGCGAAGAATAACAGCAACCAAACCGGATTGATTGATCTACTGGCCGCGCTGGCATTTGAACAATCCGATTTTTCCGCACTTACTAATATTATTAAACAGGCGAGAAGACAGCAACTGCCAAGCATTCTTAAACAAATCAGCAGCACATTGCCAGCAACCGAAGCCAAAGCATTGCTTTATGAGGCCACCCTTGGCGATCCTGCAACTGCGGCAATTGCGATTCATTATTTAAGCCAATTCTCACCCACCGACAACACGGTTTATATTGACATGCTGAAATGGTTGTCAGAACCAGAGCTAGCAGCGGCAGCGGCTCTCGCCCTCAGCAGCAGCCAGCATAAGCAGGTAAAAACCGACTTGCGCAGGCTAAGTGCATCAAGCCACGCTGCCACCGCACGGAATGCCCAGCTTGCCCTTGACTTGCTGAATGAATCAAGCACAGAAGGTTCATTATGAAGCGTCAATGTAAGCCTGCCTGGCGGTTAAAGCTGGTACCCCTGCTGGCAATGACATGCCTACTGTTAAGCCTCAACCTTAACGCGGCTCCGAGAATCGCTGAATGGACAGAGCAACCCGGCGAGCTGGGATTGGGTTATCCGGTGCCAGTACCTGTTAATACCCCGCTACCATTTGACGGTTTCCGCAGCTATAACGGCCTGCGGGCGCGGCACTTTCAACTGGCTTCCGACACCGCCGTTGTACACCGAAAAATTCTTGGCACCAGTCAGCAAGGGGCAACCATCAACGCCTGGCAAATCGGCGATGCAGACCTGCTGAACAACGAAGGCTTGGCTGAAGCTGCGATGTTAACCAATGGCGGTATTCACGCACGCGAATGGCAAAGCCCTGAAGTGGTTACCGGCATCATGGAGCTATTTGCCGAGAATGAAAACGATGACGGTTTTTACCGCTACCTGCTGGATAATGCCAATATCATCCTAATTCCATCTTTGAATATTGATGGCTTTGAGCAAACCCAGCGTTATCCGCGAAAAAACTGGCTGGAAACTGACCTTAATAACCCCCAGAATTTCCCTCGTGATGGACGCATGCGACGCAAAAACATGCGTGGGGTTGATAACAATCTCAACTCCCAGGCGGATCATTTGCATGGCATCGACCTTAATCGCAATAACTCACCCTTCTGGGCTACCAGCAATCGCAGTTCTACAGATACTCGCTCGCTGGTGTATCACGGTGCCGACGCTGCATCGGAGAGTGAAACTCAGGCGCTTGTACTGGCCGCTACTTATGCTCCGGAAAACCGCTTACGGCTCTATACTGACATCCATTCTTTTTCACAGGTGCATTTTTGGCATCACACCGGTAGTGCTCGATTGGCGCTTAATACTGTCGAAGTATTACAAGCATTCAGTGATCATCAGGCCGCCTTTCCGGCTGCCAAGGACTACCTGTTTAATCAACCGAACCAGCAAAGCCAAAACCGTGGCATTGGCAGCACTGATGAATATTTTGCCCAGACCTATAAAATTCCCTCTTGGACACTGGAAGTAGAGCCTTCTGCTGGTAATCACCCTGGACTTCCTGGTGTGGGTGCTGATTACGGCGGTCTGGCCAGTAATTTTCACGATGGCTTTATTCTTCCTGAAACTGAAATCCGGCGGGTACGGGAAACCTTGGCAAAATCTTTCAGTATCGCCTATTACAAGCAAATGGGCGCAGCCTCAGTTCGCCGGCTACGCATTACCGAGCAATCCAGTGGTGCTGTGGTTTATGCGGCAGACTGGGTGGCAGATAGTCCTGAGTCCCGGCAATTGCTGGCTAGCCAGTTAGAATCACTAATTCCCGGAAGAAATTATCAACTTTGGGTCGCATTTAATAAACCCATGCGCTGGCGTGACCCACAGGGCAATATTGTAGTTTCACAGGGTTTACCGCAATCTGCGCTCGACATTGATTTCGCCCTACATGTTGATAATCAACCACTCGAAATTTCGATGGACAATCCCCGCTGGCTACAACAACCTGGGCTGGCACCTAATGGTTACCTACACTACCGTGATGATGCCTTCAGCCTTAGTTTTACCATCCTAGATACCCAAGACAATCGCGACCTGATAAATCAGGCAGGTGATTTCACCATCAATCAAACCATGAAAGATCTCACCGGTGATTTAATTGATGCAAACCCGGCAACGGTACTCGACTGGGAAAATGGGGGCTGGGTACGCTTAGAAAACAGTATTGGGTTCAGCGGTGACACTGGCGGAACCGACTCAACATTAACAGTTTCAGTTAGCACCATGGCATCGGAACCCACCATTCTAATCGATGCCTCAATGTCGGCGGCCTGGCCGGACTTTAGTCAAGATAAACAAGGGCTATTACTGGAAATACTGGATAATAACAGAGCCGCTGTATACTGGTTCACTTTCGACAACGAAGGGAATCAGCGCTACTTAAACGGTGTTGGCCGTGTCCAGGGAAACCGGATAGTTATTGAGGAGCTGTATGAAACTGACAGCGGCGGTTTTTCAATATCAGGTTTAAAGCCCAACTCCTTTGCTGTCGGGCAAGCGGAAATAATATTTTCTGATTGTAATGCCGGGCGCATGGATTACACCGTTGAGGCGCTCACCGGTCATCTGAATATTAGCCGTTTATCTAACCTAATGGGCCACGATTGCGGCCTAATAACACCTGCAATTCCCATTCGCGAAGAAATGATATTTAGTGGGTCTTGGATTACAAATTCTGAAGGAAACCATGGGCTGGTCATTGAGGTGCTGAGAGACTCCCGAGTTGTTGCCTACTGGTTCAGCTATGACGAGGATGGTAGGCAGCGCTTCTTCTTAGGCGTCGGTGAAATTGAAGGAGACGAGCTGGTGTTTGCTGAAATGTACACTACCAGTGGTGGGCTATTTGGTAAGCCAGCCACTGAAGCCCCTGCCGATTTACTGCCTTGGGGCTCGATGCGCTTGAAATTATCATGTACGAAAGGTCAACTTAGTTTCAATGCCGACGCTGGCGGTATGGGTAGTGGCGAGTTCTCCCTCACACGACTGACCTTTATCAAAGGAACGACCTGCACACAGGAGTAATGTGCTGATTATGGACACTCAAACGCTGGATAGCAGTATAATTAGCAACAAACCTTAACTGGAAAAACTATGAGCGACAGTGAAAACCACAACCGCGTGGTCGGTGAATTTATTGAACTAGCGAATAAATTACAAAAACAAGACCTTGATCCACAACTGATCTCAGCCGGACTGATGGCAGCCTCCGGAATTTATGTTACCTTTACAACCGCGGGAAACCATGGTGTGTTGAAAGACAGTGGTATCGATAAAGCCGTGGAAATGTATACCAATAACTTGAAATTTATCCAGCAACAAAAGCGCAAAGAACTCGAAGCCAAAGCCGCTGGCAATGATCCTGCCACGAATTGATTTTTCTGCGTGATAAGTCAATCAAATATAGGCAGCTTCTGGCTCTGTGGGTAGTTTTCTTTTTTGTAAAAAAGCTCCGCTACCATTCGGTGCGGAGCCTTTCTTGAAGCAGCTATTGATGTGATATGCCTTTTATCTTTCAAGGAGTCCTTGATTTATTCTGAGTAAAAGCAGCTTGAGATTTATAATCTTCAAGACCAAGGCGGTAAGTGCTAGTTCTAGCAACGCTATTACTAGTGCTTGCCAACGCAGCTATTGGGAATTATAGGCTCAAGATGTGCATTCATGAATATATCATCAGAGGCTCCTTAAAAAAAGATAAGGCAGCCTACTATTGAGGTTCAGGTGCAGATCTAGGCTCATACTCAGATGCACTATCAGGTGTTTCAAACTTGGCAAACTCCTCCACACTCAGCTTATCATTAACATCAGTATCTAGAGCTGCAAATTGCTCGGTTAAGCCAGGCAGAGCGGTTGCTTCCGCTCTGCTGATAGACCCATCGTTATCAGTATCAAGTACTGCGTGGGCATCATCGTCTGCAATAACAATACCAGCAGCCATAGCGGTCAAAGCAATAATCAGTAGTTTCTTAGTCATGATGGATTCTCCATAATCTAACAGTTAGTCGTATCAATCGCACGCTGCGATTAGCTATGGTATTGCAATTATCATGCCGATAAAAAATACTTACTTATTATTCAGCTACTTAATAGATATTATCTCTAGCAATAGCGATGTTTGCTGTGATTATTTGTCGCCCTCAGGCGACAGTATTTTGGCTAGAATTAGCTTGTTGTTGTCAGTGCTGAGCTTTTGACTGTCGCTATTTGGCGACAGTTTCTGTGGTTGCCTAGAAACTGTTAGAATCTGTAACCTATTAATCATGGCATAAATGAAAAATGTGGTTATCTAGTTCGATTCGCCAACTTACAGTAGTGGGTTTTTTGCTGGTCGTCATTCCTTTGACGGCAGCGCTTATTAGTACAGTATTTCAGGTTGATAAATTGGCCACACAAATGCAAGAAGCGGTACGGGATTCTGCACAAGCTGTTGAGGCAAGTCGGCTGATTGCCACCCAGGCATTGAGTATGGAACGAAGTGCTGGACAATATGGTATTTTGCGTGACCCCATATTGTTTGAGCGTTATCAGGCTCAACGAGAACAACTCACTGAAGCCATCGCGCGCTTGTTGGCTTTACTACCATTGCAAGCGGATTTAATAAGACAGGTCAATAAGCTCTCCCAGCGCGAAGAAGCCCTGTATGACCAGCTGGAGCAGTGGTCAAGCATACCTGGGAGTGATGCGCAAAAACTTAGTCCAGAGCTTAAACTAGCAGATATTGTGAACCCGATTCCCAGGCTGGTAACAGAATGGATTGTTAATGATAGTCAGTCTATAAATTTACAGGTTGAGGATGTACAACGAATGTTGTTATGGCAGGCAATTGCGTTAACGCCTCTAGCATTAATACTTGCAGGGGTTTTCAGCGTACTGATAACTAGGCCACTACGAAATCTGGGTAAAGCCATCCGTTGCCTCGGTGCAGGGGAGCTAACTACCCCGGTGCAAGTGTCCGGTCCACGGGATGTGCGTGAACTGGGAGAACAACTCGATTGGATGCGCCAGCGGCTAGCCGAGCTGGAGCAGCAAAAATTAATTTTTTTACAGCATGTATCACATGAATTAAAAACCCCACTGACTGCAATACGAGAGGGCACAGGACTATTGCATGATAAAGTGGTAGGGTCATTAAATGAAGAGCAAACTGAGGTGGTGAATATTTTGCACAAAAGCAGCCTGATGTTACAGGCGCAGGTCGAAGGCTTATTAAGTTTTAATCTTGCCATGGCAGAGGATAGACCTAATCAACTGCAGGTGGTAGACCTGGCTGGACTGACCCATGAATCTATCGAAAAGCACCAATTAACGATGCGACCCCGCCACATCAGTGTAGAAAAAGATATTCACTATGTAGAGGTTCTTGGTGAGTATCGGCAACTGCGGACTGTTCTCGACAACTTGCTGTCCAATGCCATTAAATACTCACCGGATGCGGCCGAAATACAAATCAAGCTCGGTATGGAGAACAATATGGCCTGTCTGGATGTTATTGATCAGGGTGCAGGGATTGATTTTAAAGACCGGCAGCAGGTGTTTGAACCATTTTTTCAGGGTAAGCAAGTATCCAAGGGGCCTATTAAAGGTACCGGCTTAGGCTTGGCTATTGCCCAGCGTTATGTTTATCTACACAATGGTAGTATTCAAGTACTGCATTCAGACCGAGGAACGCATATCAGGGTTTGCCTGCCGTTAACGAGAGAAAAAGATGCGCAATAGACGCTATAGAAGTTTTTTGACCATGTTGTTGCTCTCGGTACTTTCTGCTTGTGTGACGGTGGCCCCTTATGAGGAACCACAAGTGCCTTTGAAACAGAAGGAAGAACCAACACAACAGGCAATAGTTATAGTTAACCCATGTGTCGAGATGTTGAGCTATTATGAAATGCTTAAGCTAATGCCTGTAACTGAGCTGGAGCAGAGACAAACAGCCTTGTGGGAGAGCGTGAACCACACAGGAAATGGCTGTGATCAATTACGCTTGGCCGTACTACTAGGGTTACCAGAACTCAGATTAGAGAATGATGTTAAGGCTGAGGGGTTAATTAAAGACTTTCTTGAAAAAGAAGCAATCCCAGTTATAGAAGATAAACAAATTGCGTGGTTTCTAATGGGCGAGATCCAATGGCGTAAGAAAATACAAAGTAACCAACAAGCATTAAGAAAACAACAGAAACAAGAGCGTGTTGCCTATTCGAATTTACTAGAACAGCTATCAGAAACACAGTTAAAATTAGAGCAGCTTATATATATTGATAAGAATATTAATGCCAAAGAACGGGAAATCAGCATACCATCCACGGATAAAATACCCAGTGAACCAAAGTAAAATCTTACTGGTTGATGACGACCGTGGCTTATTAAAACTACTTTCACTGAGGCTGGAGGCGGCTGACTTCTTGGTTGAAACTGCAACCAGTGGTCGTCAGGCGCTAGTTAAACTAGAAGCTTTTCATCCACATTTAATTATTACTGATTTACGCATGGAGGAAATGGATGGCTTAGCGCTTTTTAATGCAGTGCAACATAAATACCCTTCATTACCCGTTATCATCCTGACTGCTCATGGCACGATTCCAGATGCAATTGATGCAACATTCAAAGGAGTTTTCAGTTACCTCACTAAGCCGTTTGACAGCCAACAATTAATTTCAAATATCAAGTCAGCCATTGAGCAGTGTTACCCGGCAATGGAGAATGCTAACGCGAAGGAAGGCACTGATTGGCGCAGTGAAATTATGACTCAAAGCCCGGCAATGGAAGAGCTATTAAAACAGTCCCAGCGTGCAGCACAAAGCGATGTCAGTATATTTATTCAGAGTGAAAGCGGTACAGGTAAAGAGCTGCTGGCGCGTGCGATACATAAAGTTAGCCCACGACATGAGAAACCCTTTGTGCCGATTAATTGTGCTGCTATTCCTGACAATTTATTGGAGTCAGAGCTTTTTGGACATCGCAAAGGCTCTTTTACCGGAGCAGATGTTAATCATACCGGCTTAATTGAGGCTGCGAACGGTGGCACACTGTTCCTGGATGAGGTCGGTGATATGCCTATCGAACTTCAAGCTAAACTACTGCGGGTTCTGCAAGAAAGAGAGGTTCGACCTGTTGGTGCGACTCAATTCATACCCGTTGATGTAAGAGTCATCTCTGCAACACATACAGATATTGATACTGCTATTCAAACCGGCGCTTTCCGTGAAGATTTGTATTACCGTCTCAATGTGATCATGCTGGAGTTACCTCCACTAAGTGAGAGGCGCGAAGATATTTCATTATTAGCCAATCATTTTTTGGAGCAACTACGCAGCCGCTCTAAAAATTGTGTAGCTAAAAACTTTTCACCAGAAGCCCTTGAAGCACTCATGACAGCGCCTTGGCCTGGCAATATCAGACATTTGCTGAATGTGGTTGAACACGCTGCGGTGTTAAGCCTTACCCCCGTGATATCGGAGATGCAGATAAAAAAAGCGCTTAGGGGGAAAACCGGCGAAATCGACTCACTGGCTGATGCCCAAAGTGAATTTGAGAGAAACTATCTTATACGTATTTTACAAATGACCCATGGAAATGTAACCCAGGCTGCACGTTTGGCAAAACGAAACCGGACTGAATTTTACAAGCTACTTAATCGCCATCAGATTAAGCCAAAAAAATTTCGCGAGTATAGGAAAGATTAAAGCTAAGTTACCAATCCGCCGCATCGCTTTGCTTCGACGCTACACGAAGCGGGTATAACAATTTTGATTGACCTGCTTCACAAACTTATTTCCCTCTAGAGTGTGTACAGTATAAAATTAGCTCATATTCAAGCCTTATAACTGTGAGATTGCCTATGTTCGTCTCTTTTATTCGAATCTTCCTTATTGCTCTGCTCCTATCTGCTAGCCAATCGGCCTACGCCGAAAAAACAGATGTTGTACACCTGAAAAATGGCGACCATCTCACTGGTGAAGTCAAAACACTCTTCCGCGGTAAACTAGAGCTATCTACAGACCATATGGGAACCGTATTTATTGAGTGGGAAGATATAGAAGAAATTATCAGCAACACCGGACAAGCTGTTGAGTTGACCAATGGCCAGCGATTGTACGGGCCCCTAACCAAGCCGGAAAATGCAGACCTTCTAATCGTGAATACAACAGACGGACCCGTCGGTGTAAAAACGGATGATGTCTATAGAATGTATCCTGTTGAATCTGGTTTTTGGGATCGCCTCGATATTATCGCCAGCCTTGGCTTCAGTTGGGACAAAGGCAGTAATGTCGGCAAGTATAACCTTGGGATTGATACCACTTACCGGCGCACTGAATCTCTGACGCAGACAGATTTCAGCACCGAAATTACCACTGTTGACCAAGGTGAGGGCACTGCGCGTAGCACCACTACGAGAACTGTATTAGGTGGCACCCATCTAGTCTATAAAGAAAACAACCGCATGCTAGTTTACTTTGCCAACCTCGAGAAAAATGATGAACTGGGTTTGGACCTACGAACCCTGCTCGGTGTAGGCTATGGCTATATCCCGATTCGCACACAAAGCAGTTGGTTATCACTTGCGGCAGGCCTGGACATTAATCGTGAATTTCCCAGCGAAGGTGACCCGGTAACAAACCTCGAAGCTACCGGCATGCTGACCTATGAATATTACAAATACGATACCCCGGAACGCGTATTCAAAGTTAACTTGGTAGTGTTTCCGGGGATTACCGACTTTGGTCGTTGGCGAGCTAGTTTTGATACTGACTTCAGAATTGAAATCATCAAAGACTTTTCCTGGAGGCTAAATTTCTATGCCACCTACGACAGCGATCCAATTTCGCTAGAAGGCGCCAGCAGCGACTACGGCGTAACTTCATCGCTGGCCTATAAATTCTGACCGAGGAAAAGGCTGTGTGAACATAGCCCAGATAGCCTGTCCCTCTTCAGAAACCACCCAACTGTGAACTAGAGCCCGGTGGTGGGTGATGCTCAACTACACCCATGCTGTCAAGGAAAAATTCGCTGCTTTAGCAGAGAACGGACAAGCCTCAGCAACTCACTCTGCAGTTGATTTTTTTGACTCATCCAGCGCATTCACCAGAATATCTGCCCATCCCTTAAGGATTCTGTCAGCAGCAACTTTATTGGTTACCGAATTCGCCCAGGTAAAGTGACTTGTATATGAATTATCAGCTTTACGACTAATAGCTTTCAAAATCAATGCGCTGGTGGCGGCATCATACAACTCGAGATACAGCGTCATTTCTCCTGCCGAGCTAACATAGGTGCGGGTGGTACCAAAGTTAGAAACTTCAGGGGCATTAACATCCAGATTCACAATCGCCGGTCTGACAATCATGACATCAGCTGCAATTTCATCCGTTATTTGATAGCCGGCAGTTTCCAGGGTCTTAGTAAAGACCTTCTGAAACTCCTCAGCCAGCCGGGTTTTAATCTCATCTATGTCTTTTGGGGATATACGCTTTGCTGTAATCGAAGCACTGTGACGCTGACCCCTTTCCCAGTTTTTCTTAAAGGCAACGGCCGCATCCAATAACTTAATCCGTTGATATCCGGCCAGTGTGGCGCCGGGCTTTGCATAGACAACACTCGAGCGGGTCTGATTTACCAGCTCAAGGCCATCGATTGTAACTTGGGGTATATCCGCTGCCTTTTTGGCCATGGCCGGAGAAAAAATACTTACACTTAGAATGCTAATTAAAGTAATTGCAGTTATCTTATTTCGTATCATGATCTTTCCTTATCTTGTTGCGGTTACAGAATAGACCTTAGAACATGTATAGATCTTACAGAGGCTTAAAAGGACTACAACAATATACGGTAACTATAACAAAAATTCCACAGATAGAATACAGCATGCTTAGCTGGTCGGCCTTCGAGTCACGGGTTATCAAAAAACATATCTTCCTGGCCACCTAACTGTTACTCACTTAGAACTTTCGACTTCTTCAAGCATTTTCTCACACAACGGAGTAGTGTTACCCAAACGATCCAATGCGCCTTTAGCTAAGATGGAGATGCCGGCCGTACCAACAGCAATCCCTCCTCTGACCAAGGCCTTGGCAGGGTCGATACCAACACTCGGGTTTTTCAAGGTACCGCTGACCAAGATATAAGGATTAATCAGTTCGCTGGCACTGAATTTATACGCCTTGTTGGGGACGGTATTAAAGTTAAATTGTATCTTCTCGGTGTGTAGATTCAGTTCACCTTTAGCGATTAAGGAAATTTTATTGGTGGTGAACGCTATGGCTGGGTTTGTTTCAACCCGACCATCACTAATATTGAAAATAGCCGCCGCACATTTGAGCTGTAGGTCGCTTGAGTCATCGTTTTCCGGTACTATCATATTGAGCAACTCTTCCACAAAAAATACATCCAGAATACTCAGGTTTACACCTTCCAAAACACCACCGGAGCTACCCAGCCAGGCTGCCCCATTCAATGAGCCGGCAAGCTCACGCAGATTGTCACCAGTGCCTTTGACCCTCAGACCCAAATCAAAAGCCGGCAATTGTGAGAGCCTTTCTTCTGATTGCCCGAAAAAGTTAAATGCCAGATCCTCTGCCAGCAGGTCAAGTTTTATTTCAGCATTGCCAGCACGCGCCGGCGAAACAAAAAATTCCGCGTCCAAAGTCCCCTGAACACCCTCAGCAGTGAATTCAGGGACTTCCAAACTGCCATTATCAAGCTTGGCGCCAATAATCAGGTTATATAAACTGCTCTGCTTAAAATTAATTGCCTTAATGTTAAATGCAAACTCACCATCAATGCCTTCCAGCACAGCCAGCGGCAGCGGTGTCGTCGGAATCAGCCGCTGGCTGTTATTCTCATCTGGCGCTGTGTTTTCTTCATTCAACAAAAAAGGGCGCAAGTCAATATTAGGAGAGCTTAACTGCAGATGGATTAACGGCCGCAGCCCTGCCAAAGAAACATGCAAACTCCCGTTTACACGGCTTTCTCCCAGCGAAAAATCCAGCTTTTGAATGACGAATTTATTTGCATTGCCTACAAAATCCGCATTGAGGTTTAATGCCAGTGTCGGTATTAGCTCGCCATTAAAACGCCCTATAGAAGAGATATCTTTTGAGCTGGCGCGGATGCTAAAGGTCGTTACTCGATCACTCGGGTCATCGTCAACTTTGCCAAATAGCGAAAGCTGAAAGTTGCCAATACTTGCTGCAAATTTTTCTAAGGAAATCACACCACCATTAAGCTGTCCTTCTGTGACGACTTCGTAAGCAGCCATGGCAGGTTCAAAAACCTCTGTTTTTGGAATAAAATGACGGATATCATCACCTTTGATATCCAGCTTAAAACGGATGTCAGCTGATGGGTTGTATGGCCAACCGATAGCCAACTCAGCCTTTGCAGAAACACTGCTGGTCTCAAAATGAAATTTGTCCAGACTAAGCCTCGCCCCCTCCAACTTGACCTCACCGGCTGTACTGAAAGCCCCGATTGGGTGATCGGATTGGTCGTTATCCTTAAACAAGGCATGAAAATTTGGCCCATGGATGACGAACCGGGCATCTGCTGCAGTTTCTTGCAAGCTTAGCTGACCATCTAATTTCAAATTGGCGCTACCAATTTGGCCGGAAATTTTGTGGTAACGGATCTTATTTTCCGCTAAAGAAAGCTTACCGCTTAGCCTGTACGCCAAACCGGACATAAAAATAGTGAGGCTATCAGCTAACGCAGGAAATGCTTCCAGGGCTGAAATATCGACACCGGACAGTTCTAAATCGATCTCAGTTCCTGAAAAGCCCTGTTGTAAAGAAATTTTGCCCGCCCCGGCCAACTTGATTGATTCGAAAGTTACTTTGCCGTTGTTCAGAAGAATGCTGTCTTTCCGGAAATCCAGGTTGGCTTCCAGTTGATATGGGCTTGCGGGCACTTGCCAATCTGTGGACAAACTTCCCAACATTTCTGCGAAATTATTGCCACTCAGCCGGAAATCAACATTGCTGCCCTCACCACCGGGCTTAAAAACAAGCAGCCCACCCAATTCGAGCCGATGATCATTGATAGAAACGAGTACACCGCGATCAACTTTCAGTCCTTGTTCCAACAGTTCAACCCGGGCATCAAGGCGGAATGGCTCCTCGGGTAAGGCATCTATACCAACAGCAGACAGCAATGTGTTGGCATTGTGTCCATCCATGCTAATGTGTAGCTGGGTTCCCGCATATGTAGGCCCATGTCCTAATGCACCCGAAATCGTTGCCTGTCCCAGCGATGTCTCCGCTTCTAGCTGAATTATCTGATCTTCATCAGCCGATACATCGAGTTTTCCCTGAATTTTGAATGCGCCGCTAGCAATACCGGAAATACCTAGCAACTGCCGAAACTGTTCAATCCGATCACCTTCTATTAGTAAATCAATACGCCCAGCATCCAAATGGGGAAAGTTGCTTAGTTCTGCGTTTAAATTGAGTTTGGCACCACTAATATTGAGTTTTAATTCAGGTACGCTTAGATTGGTACCGTCCCGCGCTACGCTGCCCTTGAGGCTAAAAGGCTGATCCGGCCAGTTTTTCTGGCCAAATATCTGTGTCACTGCAGCCAGTCTGGGGCCGTTAATAGCCAGCTCCAGATCAAGCTCCTTCATATCCATTAGCCCTGATGCCTGTGCCCGCAGGTTCAAGGAGAGGTCTCCAATATTGCCATCCAGGTCAGCCACATACTTGCCATTGATAGTTTCACCCCTGCCACTGACTGAAAACGCCCCGCTACCGAGGTCATCAATACCCAACATCTCGGTAATGTCATCAGTATCCGGACCCTGTAGCTCGAGCATGAAGTCAGGCCGACGGGGATTCAACAAATCATCAATCATGCCTTCAGCAACAATTTGTAGCGACCCCAGGTTTCCGCTGCCCTTAAAAGCTACATCCTGCCCATTCAAAAGATTCTCATAGGGGCCGATTGAACCGCTATACCCTACCCGTCTGTTGTTGAGTGTGGCATCCAGATCAATCTCCAACATGCCGTCATCCTGCTGTACTTGACGGAAGCTATCAATTTGTAGCACCTGTGTTTTCCCGGTTTCACCATTTTGGTAATCCAGCGCAATATCATTCAGCAAAACCCGATTAAAAATGATCCTTGGGCTGGTATCTTCGGTCTGGCTTTTTGCTGCTGCTGGTCTTGAAACCGCCCAATTGCCGAGCCCTTTGACATTGGTTTCGAGCTTGAGATTTAATTGATCCAGTTGCAGAGAATTTATGATTATGGGGTCATCCAGCAGTGAAGCTGCATCCAGCACCAGCTGCAAAGACTGCAAGCTCATCAGAACCCCGCCGGCCTCCCACTCTGGATTGCTAGCCCGAACATCCGAAAGGCGTACCCGTATTTCCCGGCCGGCACTGAAATCCAGCTCGCCATTAATCCGAATATCGTACCCAATCTGCTTGCTCAGATAACTTTCCAGCGGTGTCTTAATTATGCCGGGCTTATAGAAAATGATACCAATGCCAATCAGCATTCCCGCCGTTAGCAACATACCCCATTTGAAAGCTTTCTTCATAAGCTAAGGATAACCGGATTCTAGTTGATTTGCTTTATTATCCAGACCAAGTATCAATTCTGGTATACCTGATAATTTTGCTATAGGGTATAAAAAGAAAATCTGAAAATATGGGATAGACCCGAATGGCACTAAGTTAAGCCATTCTTGCATTGAATCAACACCCTCTAATGTGGCTTTAAATAAGGGTTAAGTCCTTGATAGATCAAGTGATAAAGCCCCTTAACTGGTTCTTCTCCGCTTTGTTGAGTGAGTTTATCATTTTATAGATAGAACATGGATTGGTTATCGGGAAGGGATGATTGCCTTATTTTTAGTTTGAAGTATTCCGTATCTTTAATCCCGCGCGCCCGT
>JAKITK010000009.1 GCA_021648125.1 Lysobacterales bacterium | reverse complement strand
GCAACTTGAAAGAAAGGTCCTCGGTATCATGAGAAAACTACAAGCCCTTCCGGCTCGGGTTAAGAGCTACTTTTTACATCCAGCAATTCAGTACGCTGCATAGGGTATTTGGATGCTAGGTTAATAAAGCCCATTATGTTAAAACTATAGTGTTAAACGAATTTATGAAATTGATAAGCAAACAACCATCAAATACCAGCCTCTGGCAAATGTTTTCCGGAAAAGCTATTTTTCGAAGTAGTCTGCTATGTGCTGCATTACTGCTGTCTGCGCCTACAGTCAGTGCCTTTGAAATTACCGAATGGCGGTTTCAAACATCTCTGTATACCAAACACTGGGATCCGGATCCTGAGCATGTGAATAACTCTAAAATGCTGAATCTGGAATTCACCACCGAGAGCAAATGGCTGTATGGCTTCGCCTGGTTTGACAACTCCTTTGGTCAACAGAGTCAGTACCTCTATGCCGGTCGCCAATGGCCATTATTTAAAAAAGACTGGGCCTATTTCAAATTAACCGGGGGTTTGCTGCACGGTTATAAAGAACCTTATGAAGACAAGATCCCTCTCAACGGTTTAGGTGTGGCTCCCGCGATAGTGCCAGCTTTTGGTTTAAAATATAAGCGCGTGTTAGTCGAATTTCAAATTCTTGGCGCCGCTGCCGGGGTTATTACCGCCGGTTTCAACTTTGGTCAGAAATCTCGAAAAACCCCGGAATAAGTTACGGCGCGACCATCTGCATAAGTGTTCCAGTCAACAGCGCCGCATAAGTACCCAGCGCATAGCCGACTACCGCAAGCAATACGCCAACGGGTGCTAGTGATGGATGAAAGGCGGATGCCACTATAGGTGCGGATGCCGCCCCGCCCACATTAGCTTGTGAACCCACCGCCAGAAAGAATATCGGTGCTTTAATCAATCGCGCCATAATTAGTAGTAAGCTTGCATGTACCAGCATCCAGATACCACCTACAAGAAACATGGCAGGCGCATTGGCAATCGCGGTTATGTCCATCTTCAGACCAATGGTGGCCACCAAAATATAGATAAAAATCGAGCCAATTTTTGAGGCGCCCACAGCTTCAAATTTTCGCGCACGGGTGAAAGATAGCGCTATGCCACTGGTAGTAGAAATCACTACCAACCAAAAGAAGTGACTGCTCAAATTAGAATTTTCCAAGCCGTTAATACCACCAATATAAGCGGAAAGCTGGTCTGCACCGAAGTGGGAAAGGCCGACAACCCCGAAAGCTACGGCGAGTATCAGCATAAAATCTCGCAACTCTGGGTTGCGCGAGTGTTTTTTCTGAAAGGCTTCAACGGTGTGTTGTAACTCAACAATAGCACTAGTATCCGCGCCGTTTTTGGCATCTATTTGTTTCGCACGAGCTGCAAAAAACAGCAATACTGCCATCCAGATGCTGGCAATAATAATATCGATTGTCACCATCACCGAAAACATCTGGTCGCCGACACCATATATTTCTTTCATCGCCGCTTGATTCGCGCCACCGCCAATCCAACTGCCAGCAATAGTAGTCATGCCACGCCAGACCGCATCCGGTCCTTGACCGCCGACTATATCAGGGTTAATCCAGGCCATTATCAGTATTGCAATCGGCCCACCAATTACAATTCCTACGGTCCCAGTGAAAAACATAATTAATGCTTTTGGCCCCAGTGCTATAAGCCGTCTAAAGTCTATGCTCAAGGTTAATAACACTAAACTGGCTGGCAGCAGATAGCGGGAGGCGACAAAATAGAGTTTGGAGTCCTCTGTGGCAACCAGACCGAAGGTGTTTAGAAGGGAAGGCAGGAAGTAACAAACCAGCAAGGCCGGTATCCACTTGTAAAAACCTTTCCAGAAAGTGTTAGAACTCGTGGAGGTATAGAAAACACCGCCCAGGATAAGCGCCAATAGTCCAAATAAAACCGCATCATTCGTAATCATAGATAGATAGACTCCAAGGCCTCATAGTAAAACTTATTGTAAAACCCGTTGTAAAAGTTATAAGTAAGAATTATTACTTAAATCCTGCTTACTATGCCCTATTTATCAGCAGATTAAAAATGCTTTGATCAGGGCATCATCATTCCGCGAATGGTGAAAAACAGCATTGCCGCCATCAAAGCCGATGCCGGAACGGTGATAAGCCATGCACCGGCAATCCTCAACAAAGCCGAGCGCTTGACCAACTCCTCGCGATAAACATTGCGCAAAGCTTTGCGTTCTTTCTTGCTCAGATCTGCTTTTGCAGTATGTTTTTTCAATTGCTCAAGCATAACGAGTTTTTGTTGCAACGAGGCATTGTGAAATTCTGCCAAGAACTCTTCCACCACTTGCTTGTCTTTGCCGGAATGATGATGCTCAATGTCCTGAATTATCTTGGCATAGTTAGATTTCAGAAACTCACGCAAAAACCCGATACCGAATATTCCGCCAACCGCAATATGCGTTGAGCTTACTGGCAAACCCAGTTGCGAGGCAAAAATCACGGTAATAGCAGCCGCCATTGCCACACTATAGGCGCGCATTTGATCAAGCTGGGTAATTTCAGAACCCACTGTTCGAATTAGTTTAGGTCCAAAAAGCGCAAGACCAATCACTATACCAATCGCGCCAATCGCCATTACCCAAAGCGGAATACTCGCTTTAGTTGATATACCACCGTGAATTACCGCATCGTTGATAGCCGCCAGTGGTCCAACTGCATTGGCAACATCATTAGCGCCGTGGGCGAAGCTTAGCAAAGCTGCAGCGAAGATCAAAGGCAGGGTGAAAAACTTATTGATACTGGCTTTGTCGTTTTTTACTTTAGTTGAAAACTTGCGTACCGATGGTGCCACTACAAAATAAGTTATTACCGCAGCGATAACACCCAGACCGAGTGCGGAATAAAGGTCCAGATCGATGATTTTTTTCAGGCCTTTCAGCGACAGGTAGGTGGTGAATGCCATCATCATCAATGACACCATTATCGGCACCATTGTTCGCGCGGCCGAAAGCTTATCTTTTTTGTAGGTTATCGAGCGTTTTATCCAGTAAAGAAATAAAGCCGCGATAAGCCCCCCCAAAACCGGTGAAATTACCCAGCTAGCAGCAATTTTTCCCAGTGTAGGCCAGGCCACAATCTGCCAACCGCCGGCGGCAATACCTGCTCCCAGAACCCCACCTACAATCGAGTGGGTGGTGGAAACCGGCGCACCTACAGCGGTTGCAATATTGAGCCAAATGGCTCCGGCCAACAGTGCTGCCATCATTAACCAGATAAACACCTGACTATCGTTAATTAAAGCGGGGTCAATAATACCTTTTTTGATCGTACTAACAACATCCCCACCGGCAATTAGCGCCCCTGCAGCTTCGAAAATACCGGCAATTATAATGGCCCCAGTCAAAGTCAGCGCTTTGGAACCAACCGCGGGCCCAACATTATTAGCAACATCATTTGCGCCAATATTCATCGCCATATAACCACCAATCATGGCAGCGATTACCAGTTCAACACTAAATGGATGACCCAACACTTCAATGGTAGAGGCATACAGCATGATCATTACGATAAATAACAGACTGGTACCTATGCGGAACATTTCTCGACGACCGCTCTTGGTAGCGTCTTCTATATGCTGAAAACTTTTGAGTTCCATTTATAACTCCGAGAATAGATTAAACAATAAATACTTGGCCGCCAGAGAAACACAAATATGATCGAACACCGCTAGTGTAAGGGGTTGTTTCGAACGGATAGTGTACATCTGTTACGGATTATTCGGTAAAATGTATCGCGCTCTTCTGGTAGCGAAATACAACCATCTAGCGGCTTCCGAATATGAATAAAATAATGGGCACATTATATAGCATTGATGAAAATATCTAAAAACATTTATCGACCTGAATACTTCCTGCTATTGATGGCGGTTGCGGCATCCCTGGCTTTCTCGGTGTGGTTGGCGCTGTTGAATAATTTTGCGATTGAAGCAGCCGCCTTTAGCGGGCGAGAAATCGGGATACTGCAGAGTCTACGAGAAATTCCCGGCTTCCTTGCATTTACTGCGGTTTTCATCCTACTAATACTCAGGGAGCAGGTGTTTGTCCTGCTAGCCGTCATTGTGCTCGGAATCGGTGTTGCGATTACTGGGTTACTGCCGAGTGAATACGGCCTGTATTTCACCACCGTATTGATGTCTATTGGTTTTCACTATTATTACACTCTGCAGCAGTCTCTCACATTGCAATGGATCGAAAAAGAACGATCTCCCGTGGTGCTCGGGAAGCTCTCTTCAGCTGCCTCTGTTGCAGCGCTAGTGGCTTTTGGCTGTGTTTGGCTGGGAATTGAATACTTTGAAGTTGAATACCGCTGGCTTTATCTGGCAGCTGGAGTTGCAGCGATTATATTGGGCATTGTCGGCTGGATAATATTCCCGTATTTCCCACATAAGGTACCGCAAAGAAAACACCTGCTAATGCGCCGGCGCTATTGGCTTTATTATTCTCTGACTTTTATGGGCGGCGCCCGCAGGCAAATATTTGTGGTTTTTGCCGGTTTTATGATGGTCGAAAAATTCGGTTACTCCGCTGCTAATATCGCCTTGCTGTTTTTGATTAACCATGCGATCAACGCTATTGTCGCGCCAAAAATCGGTCACTTTATAGCCCGTTTCGGCGAGCGCCGAATCCTTACTCTGGAATATATCGGTCTGATTATTATTTTTACCGCCTACGCTTTTGTTGAAAGCGCCACCGTAGCGGCGGTTTTATATGTGCTGGATCACCTATTGTTCGCCATGGCTATTGCCATTCGCACCTATTTTCAAAAAATTGCAGATCCGGCAGATATCGCTTCAACTGCAAGCGTCTCATTCACTATCAATCACATTGCTGCAGTAGTGATACCGGCAAGTTTCGGTATTCTCTGGCTCTATTCGCCTGCCCTGGTTTTCCTTGCTGGTGCCGGAATGGCGGCGGCATCGTTGGTATTGGCAAGACTGGTCCCTAACAACCCCAGTGAAGGTAATGAAGTAATACAAAAGCTCCAGACTTTGAAATCAAAAGCCTGAAGCTAAAGGATTTTAAATATCTATTATGTATTACTCCTCCGGGTCGAATACATTTTCTATGGTTTGTTCAAAAATTCGTGAGATCTTGAACGCTAACGGTAAACCCGGGTCGTATTTGCCTGTCTCTATGGCATTTATTGTCTGCCTTGAAACCTGAAGTTTTTCCGCCAAACTAGCCTGAGACCATTGCCGCTCTGCCCGCAGGACTCTGAGTCGGTTTTTCATTGGTAACGCGTCCTGGCAACGATATGCCCAATGACCCAGGCAAACAACATTACAGCTCCAGTTTTTTGTGAAGAAATCGGCGGCAGACCCACTTGTTCCAGTAATGGGTAGCCGATAAGAAAAAGCACCCCCACACCGAAACCTAATGCCAGGCCTTCCAGTTCAATTTTTCGCATCATCTCATCCGCTTCGCGCAAAAAACGCAGAAACATAAACATACAAATTGTTCCAAGTATTGATGGCACGATGGCAACCAACCAACTGAGTGGTGCTGAAACATGGTCGCCTTTTAGCAAAAATGCAGCTACCAGTAGTGAGACCGCACATAGAATCGTCCAGTACAGAAACAGCTTCTGATTTTGTCGGTCTTTTTGTGTGCCAAAGTTGTATTTGCAGATATCCTTGAAGCTCCCACTGGAGGCGTCTTCTTTATTAAAATCATTCATTATGTCAATCCTTATTGTCTTTATGTCATTTATCTTGTCATTAAAACCAGTGTATAGCTAACTTATCATATTGTCAAGCATGCTTTACTTTTAAGGATTACAGAAATAACCGTAAATCAATCTGTTATTTTCTTACGGGATTGTTTTAATTGACCACGACGGGTTTTTTGATCGAGTCGTTTAAGTTTAGATGCACGACTGGGGCGGGTGGGTTTACGCTGTTTACGGGTAATTGTTACGCTGTGAACAAGCTCGGCTAAACGGGCTAAAGCTGCCGCTCGGTTTTTTTCCTGGGTTCTGTATTGTGACGCTTTGATAACTACGACACCATCCTTGGTGATGCGGTGATCGCTGAGATTGAGCAATTTTTCCTGATAAACTTGCGGTAGTGACGACTCACAGATATCGAAGCGCAAATGAATTGCACTGGCAACTTTATTCACATTCTGCCCACCGGGACCGCCCGCGCGAATCGCACTGAGTTCGATTTCAGTTTCGGGAATTTCTAGTTGATCTGTAATTTTTAGTGCTGCCATAAGCCTGCCAAGGCAATTCATCGGTAGCTTATTTTATACCTAAGCAAACATTGTTGTTAATATAACGAGTGCTGCATGAGATCCCGGCTCGTAAGCCTCGGTCGCTACGCACATCCCTGTGCTCTCGCGACATTCGTGCATCCATGCACATCAAGACGACTTGTTATTGAAAGGTATTAGCAGACTTAATTACATTTACCGTTTTCACATTAAGTTGATATACAGCTACTTCTTCATCTTCAGCCAGCACTTCTGCTGGTAAACCAGACTTGACTAAGTTGGAATAGCTCATCGGTGATGGGCTGTTGTTGATCAAGCTGTAAGCCAGTGCTGGGGCCTCGCTGATATCGGTAATAATAGTGACAAACATGTTGTCTGTTTGCCAGTGTTTACGCAGAGCAATATTCACCTGTTCAAGCGTTGTGTTTTTCAATAGGGCATCCAGTTCGGTCAGATAGTCGTGACGACCGTAAAACTTGGAGTCCATTAACCAGCCCAGTTGCTGTGCGGGGCTTTGTGCATACAGTTTGCTGTAACTGCGTAGAAATGTCCGAGTAGCTTCAAAATCCGCTTGAGTTAAACCACTTTTAATCAGCAAGTCAAACTCGCGGATTGCTAGGCGTAAGGCAAAATGTGCATGGCCAATTTCGATATCAGCTAGCTCTGGGTATTGTGACTGCAACTGGGTAGCTATCTGTACCGGGCGAATCCAGATAGACCAGTAGTTCGATGTGCGCGGTACACCTGAAGGTGGCAATTGATGCCTACCGCCATTGCTATACCATTCAATATAAGAATAATCACCATAGTTCATTGAACGGGTCTGGCGAATTTTCTGATACAAGCGGGAATAAGATTTACGATGTTCACCCATCCAAGAATTGGCAATCATCAGCGCCGCAAATTCATCATCGGCACGGGTAAGCGCCAAAGGTGCGCCGGTAAATATCGCCGAACCAAAAGCACTGTCTTTGGCAATGATTTCAACTTCAATACCATCTGCTTGTCTGGCCTTAGAAGGCGCAACAGGAGTGTATTCAGCAGCTGATATCTTCGCCATATCGGCTTTAAACTGTTTTAGTAAATCTTCGCTGTAATTTCCGGCGATACCCAGAGAAATATTATTCCGGGTGAATGTGCTTTTGTAATGCGCTTTGATGTCATCAAGACCGATGGTTTTTACCGAGGCCGAGGTTCCTTGTAACAAGCTTTGCATATTGCCGCCACGGAACAACTGATCTTCGAGGGCAAATTTACTGTAATCTTCATCGGATGATGCCCGTACTACTTGGTCCACATAATTTTGCTGGGATTTCATGACCCGACTAAAATCTTTTTCACTAAAATCAGGCGTCAATAGGGCATTTTTGACCAGTGGATAAAATTCATCTACAAAATCAACTGGCACCTGGAAAGTAAAAGTAGTTACCTGCTTATCAACCGCAACGGAATAGCCAGCAGCCCAGGGTTTCATCTTATCCTGAATATCGGCATAACTAATACCACCAGCTCCACCCTGCGCCATCAATGATGCGGTGGCAAAGGTAAGACCTTTTTTATCTGCAGAATCTGCAACTGCGCCGTTCATAAAGCGTACTTTAAATACCACTTTATTGGAGTTGCTCTGTTTAAGTTCAACTACATCCATAGCCTGGGCATGGCTTGCAGTAAAAAGCAGCAGAAAAGCGATTGTTATTTTTAAAGTTTTCATTTCAACGCTCCTTTTTCGTCTTCGGAAATGGTCGCAACGGTCAGTTGCTCCATTTTGAAGTATTTATTGGCCACCATACGAATATTTTCCACAGTTACCTTATCGTATAGCGCATACAAACGATTGATAGATTCTGGATCACCGGTCAGCTGGATATAGTGACTCAGTGACTGTGCGATAGCTCCCGGGGTATCAATACCCATGGCAAAACTATATTTGAGGTTGGATTTCGTGGTTGCCAGTATTTTCGCATCCACATCTTCGGCTTTAACCTTGGCAATCGCCTTTTTAATCTCAGTCATAACATAAGGCATATCGTCTTTTTCCATCATCGAGACATGGATGGTAAACAGACCCGGATCCCGGCTATCGCCCGCACCGCCGGAGATAAAGCGGACTTTCTGTTCATCAATTACTAGCTTTTTATAGAGCTCAGAAGTATTGGAATATACGATGGATGCGAGCACATCCAGCGCCGGCATATCAATTTTAGTGTCACTGAAAGCCGGCCCCTTAAAACTCATGCTGAAATACGCGGGGATAGTTCCATTTTGCAAATGTACGAAGCGCGTTTCCTGTTGCTTAGGTTCAACCGGAACAACAGATTTATAACTACCCGGCTGCCATTTTCCAAAATATTTCTCAGCTAAAGCATTAACCTGCTTTGCGGTCACATCGCCAACCACTAGCAGTGTGTTAAATTCAGGCCGGTAATAGCGGTCAAAAAATACTTTTGAATATTCGAACTGATTCGGCATATCAACGATATCTTTAAAATAACCCATCGTGGTGTGTGAATATGTATGTGTTGTAAAAGCCGTTTCCGAGCGTTTTTCATTAATCTGGCTATACGGACTGGCAAAGTTCTTGGTGTATTCGCCTTTCACCGCGCCGGCTTCGGTTTTAAATTCGTGTTCTGAATAATTAAGGTTAAGAAAGCGGTCGGACTCAAGCTCAAACATTAACTCCAGCTTTGCGGCATTACCAGTCATGTGATAGGCCGTTCTATCCTGGGTTGCATTGGCATTGGCCGCAGCCCCGGTCGATTTCAAAGCCGCACTGTATTTTTCCTTCGGGTATTTATCCGTACCACGGAACATCATATGTTCAAAAAAATGGGCAAACCCGGTAACACCCGGCTCCACTTCGTTTCTGGCACCTACTCTTGTAACAATATGAAAGGAAACCAGTCCGGGGGAATCGACCGGTACGGTAACCACATTTAATCCATTGGCCAGTTTTTGCTGGTAAATCGGGTATGGCAGAATTTTACCTGCGGTGTCTTTGCTAGTAGCATAACTGTTGCCTAAAAGCAGAAGCATCAACCCCATTACAAGTGTTTTTGTCACTATCTTCATGTTTAAAGTCCTTAGATTCGGATAATTCGTGCAAGTTTGAAGCATTCAGCAAGGAAAAGGAAGGCTGAGCCGGAGTTTTTGAGATGAATACCAACTATACAAGGTTAGGCTGTTCCATTGTGAGCATTATGTTGTTTAACAAGATTCACCGGTTTAGCGATGAGTGTCCATGCAGCACTATTCCGCGAAAATCAAATTTATTGCTACGCATGCAAGTTTCTCCTTTTGAGCGTATCAGAAGCTTAAATACCCGAAAATTCACAACCATTAATGATTTTGCTAAATATTTATACGCTATTATTCGTTGAAATTAATTATTCATAAGCGGTTAGCACTCATTGAGTGTCTATCCTCGGATTTTCGGGCATTAAGCTACACGGTTTTTTCTAAGTTATTTCTATCTCGGATATCTCTAAAAGTAACAAGCAATATGCTCCCTAGAACTAAAGTTACAAATACGGTAATTGGTGTAATTGAACCTTGAACAGCGCTATATTTGAGATGCATGAACGGAATCCAAAGCATAGCAAAGAAAGCTGCGGATTTGAAATTCCTATATATTCCGAATGCTAAAATTGATGTCAGGATAATATCGAAATAAAAGAGCATAGGAATTATCATATAGCCTGAGCTCTTATCATTGCTTGAGTCATCACCAAAACTTATACTAAAACTATGAAACCACCTAATATCCAAATCTTCTGCTGCAGCTTCCTCAAGCATGGTCATATATAGAGCACTTTTGAATATCAGTAAAAATAGCAGAATTAGCAGCCCTATGTTTTTTCGCCAGTTGATTCTATACTTTATTAAAATCTTGTTTGCTATGGTTTCTTTAGTGTTTATATTTTGTTTGAAAATTGCAGGGTCTTCTAACTTATCACGCTTCAGCTCAAACACTGACAAAAGCGCATTTAAGGTTTCTAATGAACAGCTGTTAGTATTCTCGACTCTCTGAATTGTGCGTAAATTCAGGCTACAGACATCGGCAAGATGTTGTTGTGACCAACCTTTATTTTTTCTTAGTTTTTGAACGACAGTTTTTCGTATTTTCATATTCATAATAGAGGCCTTTGTTTTGTTATTAACCTAGCGTCCAAATACCCTATGCAGCGTACTGAATTGCTGGATGTAAAAAGTAGCTCTTAACCCGAGCCGGAAGGGCTTGTAGTTTTCTCATGATACCGAGGACCTTTCTTTCAAGTTGCTGTTGATTTCTAGCTGGTGAAGAGGCTCGGATACTCTGCTTAAGGTCACAATTGAGATATTCATCAGGATTCATCTCCGGCGTGTAGGCCGGCAAATAGTAAACTTCGATTCGCTTTGTGTTCTCTTCGAGCCAGGCCTTCACGAGTTTTGCGTGGTGCACTCTCAAATTGTCCAATATCAAAAATACTTTCCGGTTCGCATCCTTAATCAATCGTTCCATAAAACGAATCAGCACCTTGGCAGTCATGGTTTCCTTGTAAATCATGAATCTGAGCTTACCTTGGTTGTTGACCACTGAAATAAGATTCGTACGAAACCGTTTCGCCTGGATCTTGACGACTGGCGTGTGTCCTACGGGTGCATAACCTCTAACGTGCTGGCATTGATTGCTCACCCCAGTTTCGTCGCCCCAAAATATCTCTCCGCCTTGCGAGGCCGCGCGTTTCTTGATGATTGGATAAGATTCTTCAAGCCATTTCCGAGTCGCCGCACCTGATCTTTCGTAGGCCCGCTTCGTAGGCTTTTGCGGTGTGTATCCCCAGCGCCTCATGTAGGTGCTGATGGTGCGCTGGGGCATCTTGATCGACCACAGCTCTTGAATTAGATCGCGAATAGCCGGCCCGCTCCACAAAGCAAATGGGAGTTGCATCTGTTCGGGGCTCTTACCCACAATGATCTCTTCGAGTTTACGTTCTTGCACCACGCTGAGCTTACGACCCTCGCCACTTCGACGCCCCCTCTTTCCAATCTGCAAAGCCTCCAGGCCACCCTTTTCATACCGCCGAATCCAGTCACCCACCGTGGCATAGTGTACATCAATGACCCGAGCGATCTCATAACGGCTCATTCCATCGGCGAACAACCGAATGGTCTGTTCCCGATTGTGTTGTTGCACCTCGGTGCTGCGCTTTCTGGCATCTGTTCTAAGCATGCTCCCGAGTATAACATCTTGGGTATTTTAAAGCTAGGTTAATAGTTTAAATTCCTTTTGTGCTTCATCGATCCATATGTGCTTTAATTCTGAGACGGCTCTAAGCTGATAAACTTTCCAGTCAAAACTAATAGGTGATGAGTCCATGTCACCATCATTAACCGTTACAGTAACCGTGAACTCGCCTATTTCCAATAGTGACCCGCTAATCAACCCTGTTGTGGTATCAATTGTGAGGTTGGCAGGTAGCCCGGTCGCCGAATAACTGAGCGTATCATGGTTGGCATCGGAAGCTATGATTTGTACAGAAACTAACTCACCCACCAAATTTGTTTGTAAGCCTGGATTGACTACCTCTGGGGCAGCTGGGGGGAGTGTGCATTCTGTTTTGGTGTAGCCGATCGTGTAACCGGCATAGTAAATAAAACCCACCGTACCATTCATGCAAGCATCGTTAGCAAATTGTGCCGAGCCATCTTCGGCGGCGATACCATCAGGCACCAGCCAAGTAAACTCAGCAGCCACTTCAACAAAGCCATCACTGACATACGCCGTAACTCTTTGATGTTCAACTGCTGTCTGAGAAACTGTTCCACTAATTACGCCGGTAGTGGCATTAATGGACAAGCCGCTGGGTAAGTTCCCGGCGTTAAAACTGAGCGGACGACCCACCACACTACTGGCCTTAAGCGTTAGTGAAACGACATCACCCAACCTATGGGTTTGTGTAAGCGGGGTGTCAATCTGTAAACGCTCTGCATCAGCCTGCATAAAACCGGCAACCAACTGCGCTGTATTGGCCATAGTGCTAGCATTATCGGCGGCAGTCTGTGGGCTTTGTGTATAGGCAATACCGGTGGCTGCGCCATTATAATCAATCAGTGGATTGGAGAAATGATTGACCCGTGGAACATCACAGCCGGCCACATAACTCATTATGGTTCTAAATCCTGTTTCAGCCTCACATACCCGGTGACCAAAGGAGTACTCATAAGCACCTAGCGTCTGTGCATGCAATCTGTTATGAGCATTACCCTGATTATGACCCAACTCGTGTGCTAGGCTGCGATTGCTCAGGCACTGCCAGTTAACCACACTGAAGGCCGTTTCCGCATTTGCATTAATCCAGCTAACACCACAGTAAGATGCATCATCACTTATCAAGCTAACCAAGTCTGCTTGGTGCTTGCTGCGTAGAGCATGCAGCTTATCCAGCTTACCGCTGGGGTCATCAGCATGCCCGGCTCGTCGGGTTAATTGTTTGAGTGAACTCAGTATCCCAGACTCAACATAATCTACTGCTTGAAGATGAGCCAGTTCAATGCGTAAATTTAAACCACTGTTGATGTAGGCCTGATTAGTGCTGGCAATGGCTGCCAAAATATCGGTTTCTAAGTTCTCGCAGGTGCCTCGTGCTTCGCAGGCTGCAGGTGTAAAAGCCACTAATAATTTTTGTACAATGGGTGCCTGATTTAAATCTTGCTGATGAGAAATGGCCTTTTTCTTGCCTAGGCCAAAACCCGCAGCAACGGGCAAGGTTAGGGGTTCTATTTCAGGTAAGGAATTTGGATTTACCGCGTATAAAACCGGTTCGTTATCACGATTTCTGGTGAGCTCAATAGTGGTTTCAACACCGGCTTCAACATAGCGAACAAAGCCACCGACCCGACCCTTATGTTGTGCAAACACCACTTCGGAATTAGGGTCTGAAGCCAACACCCCAATCCAGGAAAAACTACCATCTTTATGGCTTTCCAAACGAGTGCGAAGCACCAAAACTTCCTTACCGAACAGATCAATAGTGAACTCGGTTTTTTTTAAAACACTAGGGCTGAGCTTTACGCTATGCGCTTGGTTGTGTTTGGCGTGTGGCGGGAGAACATTTGTAACATCCTTCAGTTGATAAAGCTTATCCGGTGCTGCATGAACCGCAATCGGCAGTAAAATACCAAAAATTAAGAAGCAATTTCTTATTACTTGTTTGTACATCCTTCTTTCCCCACCAGTGGCCACAGCCTGATCAGCTTTACTTGTTGCGTTTATGGATTACATCAATATTTTGTTAATTAAATGGTTTGTAGTAACACCTATATAGCCAACACCCAAGTAAAAACTAGAAGCTTCCCTTACATGTTATTGAACCAATTCATCCCCAGGTGGAACTATTTCATCAGGGCCATAATCCGCTGCATTAAAAGTAGCCCGCACATCTCTGATTACTGAAGGTGATGTAACCGTGCATCCGTTGTCTTGATTTGTGCCAGCGACAGTTGATACCTTTATTCCCAGGTGAATCTTCTTTTTTTGACTTAAAAAGGTCAATAAAGAAGAAAACATCGGATCATCAGCATCCGTGCCATCATTCATATTGATCTGTAGTGAGTGACCGTAGTAGCTACATGTTCCTGGTATGACCTCTTCTGTCCCCAGTAATATTTGTCCATTATCCCGCACCATAATTTTTGTTATCACAACATTAGAGCAATAAGTTCCTGTTGTATTACAGGACATGGCACTAGATACAGAAGAAAACCCGATTAAAAATAGTACTAATATTGTATTTTTCATGCTGATTCCTAATGTAGTAAAAAGTATATTATTGGATTGCGTTTCCATCTTGTAACTCCTTCCACGAGAGCAATGAATGAATTTGGAATGATTTCTATCCGCAGCAACAACCCATCAGTAGCGTCTAATGAAGGAAAGCTTAAAAAAGCCACTGGGTAGATAGAATGAGCAGATGGAATGAATAGAAAATTTAGTCACCACTGATGCTGCCTAATAACGGCATGATCAATAGCAAGTATACAATAGCAATATGAAAAAAGTGATTGTCCATGTTGCTCACCGCCCCTACGGTATATCCATCCTAGATATCACAGATATCCAGGATGGAGTCTGCGTTGCAAAAAACTAGTTTGAAGCATAGTTCGGAATTGCCAATCTGTCAATCAAACTAATTGACCCAAGTCAAGCAGACCTCTATTTTGATCCAGCCATGCTGGCATCGGCTTTAACTCCATGCCGAGCTTAGCACTCCCTGTACATCATCCGGCAACCAATGCGCTGAGTGATTATTAGCAGAATAACCGCCTGTCGCATGAGGCAATAATTTAGCTATAATTAGCAAATGCGCAGCAGCAATATTAAATATTTACCCGAAATTGACCACCTCAGGGCGTATGCCGCCTTGTTGATAATCGTATACCATGGCCTGCACTTATTTGGCTGGGAGTTTCGCTTCGGTACGCCATTTAATTTCAGTGAATGGCCACTAACAAGCAACCCTATTCAAGCAATATTACTGGAAGGCCATACTGCCGTAACATTTTTCATGGTACTTAGCGGGTTTATTTTTACGCTCGGTTGTTACCACCATAAAATTTCCTATTCGGGGTTTATTCGCAATCGTTTGCTGCGCACTTATCCGTTATTCCTGTTCATGCTAGTTGCCGGTATCATTTTTTATCCGGAACAATTCAATATACCGGGCTTGTTAAAGACAATATTTTTCCTCGGGAATTATCCGGGCGCTCTAGTGCTGGGTTCTTTTTCTGCAATGTTCTGGGCAATAGCCATTGAATGGCAGTTTTATTTGTTGTTTCCGCTGTTGCTCTGGTTGCTGAATCGTTATGGCATAACTGTTTTGCTGGTTTTAATTGCCCTGATGATTCTGATTCGTCTGGGTTTGTTAATTCAAGGCCACGACTTGCAACTGTTGGCTTATATGACCATTTGGGGGCGACTGGACCAGTTTTTAATTGGCATGCTGGTGGCAGTTTTCTATAAAACTCGGTTCCAGCCTAGTCCCGGCTGGGATCGAACACTACTACTTTCTATAGTATTACTGGCGGGCAGTCTTACCATCTATAACCAATTGGGTGGCTGGATATCCCATGGTGGCTGGAAGTTTATCTGGCCAACCTGGGAAGGACTGATATGGGGTCTATTAATTATCAGTTATTGTTCTGCTGCCAGACATATACCAGGGTTATTTTCCAAAGCAATGGTGAGTATTGGCACCATCAGTTACTCTATCTACTTAATTCACTATTTAGTTATCAACGAGCTCATCAGTCGACAATGGTTGTTGCATATCACCCCGGCCCCCATGTGGAATGCCCTTGCAAATACCATCCTGATTGCGCTACCCATCACACTTTTAATCTCAGCTATCACTTATCGCTGGATAGAAAAACCTTTTCTTAGCCGCCGAGGAAAATATCGCAGTCAGTGAGCCTGACGGATTTGCAGTAGGTAACTGCAAGGTTTTGAAGCCTGCATTATTCCGGGTCGAGCCTACTTTCAGCCTTTATCTGGGCGTAATATGTGTCTCTAAAGCGTTCGATGGCAGCCTCATTTTCTGCTTCACCGGGTAACAAGCGATTTAAGGCCGCATCTGCCAGTGCTAGGCTTGCCTCGAGGTTTTCCGATACCACCAACCAGGCACCATCTCGTTTGAGTTGCTTGCAGTGTTCCAGGTTATGCCCGCGAGCCAAAATATCCAATCCGGGAAATGTGCGCTGTAATGAAATAATGATTTGTTCTGTAGCAGAAAAGTCATCAACGGTAATAATCACCAGATCAGCATCGCCGACTCCCAAACTAACCAATACATCCGGTTGGCGGGCATCGCCATAAAATACTGCCCGGCCGGCTGCGCGAGCTTGTTTAAGAATATCGGTATCACTATCCACAGCAACATACTCGATCCCCCGGCATTCCAGTAGTTCTCCCACCCGGCGACCCACTCGACCGAAACCGACAATCACTACTGTGGCAGCTTCAATCAGCGGGTGGCCGGGGGCATCGCCCCCCTCCGGTGATTTGGGCGCGTTGGCCAAACGATAAGCAAATGCAGCTATGGGGGGAGTAGCAAGCATACTAAGGATTACAATAACCAGTAACTGTTGAAATAAACCCTGACTGATTAATTCCGACTGAAAGGCCAACGCAAACAGCACCAGCGCAAACTCCCCGCTCTGTGCCAGCAGTAGGGAAATTCCTTTGGCAATACCCCCGCGGTGACCGAAAAGCAGGGTTAAAGGCCATAACAATGCCGCTTTTAGTAATAACAGCCCAAACACCAGCGCAATCGAAAGCAAAGGATATTCCCATAGCGTGGATAGCTCCAGTGACATACCCATCGACATAAAGAACAATCCGAGTAACAGCCCACGGAATGGCTGAATTTCAGCCATAATTTGATGCCTAAATTCAGAGTCTGCGACCAACAAGCCGGCCACGAATGCACCCATAGCCATGGAAAGACCAATAGTGGCCATCAGTGCTGCTACACCGAGCACCAATAAGATAGCGGATGCGGTAAATACTTCAGCCGAACCATAACGAGCAACGCGCTGCAATAATGGCTGCAACAGGTAACGCCCACCTACAATTATCAACGCCAGAATAGCCAGTGCCTCTAGCAATGCTAAGCCAAGGTTTTTATCTTCGCTCATGCCGGTAGCCGACAACAGAGTTACCAGTGCCAGCAGCGGTACCACTGCCAAGTCCTGAAATAACAGAATAGCCACAGATGAGCTACCGTATCTAGAGCCGAGCATTTTCTGCTCCTGCAAAAGTTGCAACACAAAGGCCGTTGAGGAGAGCGCCATTGCCGGGCCAATCAGGATCGCCGCACGGATATCAATCCCGAAGACATAATGTGCTAAACCGGTAATAGCAGCACCGGTAATTATGACCTGTAACGCGCCCATGCCGAAAACCATCCGTCGCATCGCCCACAACCGTGCGGGCTTTAATTCTATGCCGATAACAAACAGTAACAAAACCACACCCAACTCGGCGACATGGGAAATGTCGCTACTATGCTCGATCAACCCGAGTACCGATGGGCCAATAATTACGCCAGCCAGCAAAAACCCCGGGACCGTTCCCAAACCCGATATTCGCGCAAGTGGAACCGCTATCACCGCAGCCGCGAGTAAGATTAATATGTCGGTAAGATATTCCAGTTCCATCGGCTACTCTACTTATCAGCCTTAGGATATAACTGATGAAAACCAATATATCCTAATATTCTGTCGGGTAGAAGAAAACGCGGCGAGCGATTTTGAGCAACCTGCTGCCGGATTGCAGTTGAGGAAATAGCCAACTGGGTAACCTCAAGATTCAGTAATAAACCTGCGGGAGATCGCCATAAGTCAGCCATTGTATTGCAACGGCGAGTTGTTACAAAAGATTCTAACTGGGTAGAGAAACTCGCGGGAGAATCAGGGCGGGTCATAACTACCAGGTGGGCATAATCAAATAGTTCCTGCCAACGATACCAACTACACAAACCATGGGCTGCATCCTGACCGAGGATTAATAAAATTGCTCTATCTGTGCCAGCCTCGCCGCGAATTTCCGCGAGTGTGTCCACCATATAAGAAACTCCACTGCGGCGAACTTCGCGGTTGTCCACAGTAATATCGGGATGTTCTGCCACTGCCAGACGCAACATGGCCAGCCGGTGCTCGGCGCTGGCATGGGTTTGGTTACGGTGTGCAGGCCTGCCTACGGGGAGCAAACGGAAATCACCCAGACCTAATTTTTCCTTGGCCTCGGATGCTGCGCGTAAATGTCCAAAATGCACCGGGTCAAATGTGCCTCCGAACAATCCAATGGCTGTGTGTGCTGTCATGCCGCCCGATTTGTAGCAGCTTGGCACATCATCAGGAATAACAGATCCAACTCAACCCAAAAGTCGTCCGCATGGCGTGCATAAACCTGGCCTTTAGACAGACGATCGAGCAATTGTAGCTGTTGCAGCATGGCGGCTAATTTTGCCTGATCCAGGCGCCGCAGGGCTACCTGGATTGGTGCCTGACGGGTGCGCCAGATGCGCATTTGTCTAAAAGCATTATCCAAGGGCTGGCCTTGATCGAGTAATTGGCGCAAGCTATAGAGATTGTTGATTTCGCGCACCAAGGCGCCTAAAAGCATAAATGCGGGGGCATTTGCGGATTTAAGCGAGGCAATAATTCTACAAGCCTGACCGCCCTGCCCGTTGAGGCCACACTCAATTAATCGGAATACATCAAAGCGGGCGCTATCTACCACCCAAGCTTTAATATCTTCCAGACTGATCGCTGCACTGCCCTTTAACAACCACAGCTTATGTACTTCTTGCGCTGCCGCCAGCAAATTACCCTCAAGTCGTTCTGCCAGCAGTTCAACTACACCATTTTCTGGCTGTAAGCCGAGTGCTTGCATCCGCTGCCCCAGCCAGCGCGGCATTTCCTTTGATCCGATAGGCCAAATCTCCACATATACGCCTGTTTTAGCCAAGACTTGAGCCCATTTTGATTTGCGCGAACTGGCATCCCATTTCGGACAGCTCACCAACAGCAAGTTATCGGCATCCGGATTATTGCACCATTCAGTTAAAGCCTTGCCGCCATCGCGCCCCGGCTTGCCGGTAGGAATGCGTAAATCGATAATTTTTTTCTCCGCAAACAGCGACATCGACTCAGTAGACTCGCGTAAACGGCTCCATTTAAACCCGCGCTCCATGGTCAGAATATCCCGCTCTAAAAACCCGGCCTTGCGCGCCTGCTCACGAATGGCATCTGCCGCTTCCTGAACCAGTAGTTCTTCATCGCCGGCTACCAGATACACAGCTGCCAGTTTTTGACTAAGTTGAGATTGTAGCTGATCGGGTTTAATTGGCATTTTTTTGCAGCTCCTAGAGTAAATCCATCTGGCTTAGACGCTGCATAAACTGGCGCACCAGGGTATCGCTCATCTCTTCCTGTAAAAACTCAGACTCGCGGGATGTTGCCAGCACCCGACCGGCATCAAAGCGTAAATCTCGTTGCTGTTTTAATACCTGAGGCTTGAGCCGAACCCGCGTTTCTGCATCTTCATCATCACCTGGCGGGCTGGCGGCTACAACACTGAAACCCACTTCCAGCCTCAAGCGGAATTCCCGTACTCTGGCGTCATTACCAATACTCAGCACTTCACGGGTAAATTTGGAGTTTGAAATAATAATAATGCTATCCGCGGCCTCGACAGCAACCAGCTCTACTCCGGCGCGTTCAAGGCTACGCTCCAGCTTACGACTGAAGTCGGAATATTCATTTGCAAGCTGCAAACTGGTTTTGCCGAGTCGCTGTTCCAGTCCGTAATCGCCGCGCAGCTGGAAACCACAGGCAGAAAGCAGAAAAACACTCAGCAAGAGGGTTAGAATTCTGGGGTCGAGTATTTTAATTTTCATTCAAGGTCTCTTTATGGCGCTTAATTCGCGACGATATTCACCAACCTGCCGGGTACATAAATCACTTTACGGACTTGTTTGTCCACAGTAAAGCGTTTCACATTGGAATCTGCTAACGCCAGCGCCTGGATAGCTTCACTCTCTATATCGGCAGCCACTACCAAGCGTGAGCGTACCTTACCATTGACCTGTATTACCACAGTTATTTCATCCTGGAACAAGGCTTGTTTATCAACTTCTGGCCAATGGCGATCATGCAACTGGGTATCAAAACCCAGTTGTTGCCACAACTGCTGGCAAATGTGCGGGCTGATGGGCGATAACAGCTGTACCAAGGCCAAAATTGCCTCATGCCGCACCATTATTGTATTGGTATCACCACCCTTAAAGCGCTGAATTTGATTGGCGAACTCCATGCAGGCTGCAATGGCGGTGTTTAGGGTCTGTCGACGACCCAGGTCATCACCCACTTTGTGGATGGTTTTGTGGGTGTTACGCCGCATATCCTTTTGGATTGGAGTCAGCTCCAGGCCACTGAAGTCAACCGCTACTGGCAAAGCCTGAGTATCCAGATGTTGCTGGACAAGGTTCCACACCCGGCGCAAGAATCTGCTCGCACCTTCCACACCGCTTTCAAGCCATTCGAGTGATTGGTCGGGCGGCGATGCAAATACCGAGAACAGGCGAACTGTGTCGGCACCAAATTTATCAATCATCGATTGTGGATCAACACCATTATTTTTTGATTTGGACATTTTTTCAACCGCGCCAACAATAACCGGAAGATTATCGGTTAACAGTTTGGCAGCGATAATTTTGCCTTTTTGATCTTTCTCTAGTTCAACTTCTATCGGGTTATACCAATGACGGCTACCATCTTCATTTTCTCGGTAAAAAGTTTCAGCCACCACCATGCCCTGACATAACAAGCGGGTCACCGGCTCATCAGATTTAATATAACCGGCATCACGCAGCAATTTATGATAAAAACGAAAATACAATAAATGCATGATGGCATGCTCGATACCACCAATATACTGATCTACAGGCAGCCAGTAATTGGCGCGCTCATCCAGTTGGTCATCGGCATTGGGTGTGCAATAACGGGCGTAGTACCAGGAAGATTCCATAAAGGTATCAAAAGTGTCGGTTTCACGCGCAGCCGGGCCGCCACACTGCGGACAGGTGGTTTTACGCCACTCGGGGTCTTCTTTAATGGGTGATTTCACCCCGCTAAACTTAACATTTTCGGGAAGTACCACCGGTAACTGATCTTCCGGTACCGGCACCGCATCACATTGCGGACAATAAATAATCGGAATCGGGCAACCCCAGTAACGCTGGCGGGATACTCCCCAGTCGTGCAAGCGGTAGTTAACCTTGCGCTCACCCAGGCCCTGATTTTCCAGCCATCCTATGGCGCGTTCTCTGGCTTCATCTACGCCCAAGCCATTCAGCCAGTCACTGTTTATTGCCGGGCCGTCTGCGGTCCAGGCATCCCCACTAAACCCGTCTTCTGGCTGGACTGTGCGAATAATGGGTAGATTATGTGCTGTGGCAAAATCCCAATCGCGCTGATCCTGACCCGGCACCGCCATAATTGCACCACTGCCATAGCCCATCAATACATAATTGGCGATGTATAGGGGCACTGCTTTTTGTGTGAAAGGGTTGAGTACATAGGCACCAGTAAACTGGCCATCTTTAGTTTGCTGGCTGCCCTTGCCGGCTTCGCCTTCGCCGGTTCGTTGGGCATCATCAAGTGCCGCTGCCTGCTGGATAAAGTTTGTTACTGCACCAAGCTGGTCAGCTAGTGTTACCTGCATAACCAACGGATGTTCGGGGGCTAAGACGGCATAGGTCATTCCAAATGCAGTATCCGGACGGGTTGTAAATACACTGATTTGGGCCTTATCATCAACCAAATTACCGCTGGCATCACAGATGCTCATATTAAAATCAGCGCCCTCGGAGCGACCAATCCAGTTGCGTTGCATAATTTTAACCGCATCAGGCCATTGTTCTAAATGATCCAGCCCGTCCAGCAACTCTTCTGCATAGTCGGTAATTTTTAAAAACCACTGTGGAATTTCTTTCTTTTCTACCAACGCACCGGAGCGCCAGCCGCGACCATCAATCACCTGTTCATTGGCCAGCACTGTTTGATCGATTGGATCCCAGTTGACTACCGAGTTTTTGCGGTAAACCATGCCTTTTTTCAGCAAGCGCACAAACATTTGCTGTTCCCACCGGTAATAGTCAGGTTTGCAGGTTGCTAGTTCTCGCGACCAGTCATAGGCAAAGCCGAGGCGTTGCAATTGCTGACGCATATAATCAATGTTTTTATAGGTCCACTTTGCTGGCGCTGTTTGGTGTTTGAGGGCAGCGTTTTCTGCAGGTAAGCCAAAGGCGTCCCAGCCCATCGGCTGGAGTACATTTTTACCCAACATGCGCTGATAGCGGCTGATAACATCGCCGATAGTATAATTGCGCACATGCCCCATATGTAGCGCACCACTAGGATATGGCAACATAGATAGACAATAAAATTTCTCGCGGTTTGGGTCTTCTGAAACCTCATATGCACGACTTTGTGTCCATTGTTGCTGAACATCAAGCTCGATTTGCTGTGGGTTGTATTCCTGCTTCATTTTGTTCCTGAAAATTGATTAACTGTCTAATAGGAATGATACCATTCAGGAAGGATTTCTGTGTGCAGATATAGCCTCGACCGTTAAAAAAGTCAGGGTAAAAAAATCAAGCCAAAAAAAACGGCGACCGAAGTCGCCGTCGTTGAGATTATTGCAGTTGCTTTAATCTTTGTCATCTTCAGAGACAGCTTCCTCAACATCTTCTTCAGCTGATTCGATAGCATCACCGGCTGAATCCATGGCGTCGCTAACAGATTCTTTTGCGGATTCTATAGCGTCCGCTGTAGACTCCGTAGCAGAACCATAGGCGGCTGCAACGGATTCCTCAGCAGATTGCAGAGCCTCATCGGCAGAATCCATTGCATCACTAGTTGCGGTTTTGGCCGACTCATAGGCTTCAGTCGTTGCATCAGCAGCATCTTGAGCTGTAGATTTCACCGCTTCAGAAACATCATCGGCAGTCTCTTTAACGGCTTCAGAAGCATCATGAGCAGTTTCTTTAACGCTTTCTACTGCTTTATCAACTTCTGCTTCGCCTTTATCGACATCTTCTTGTTGGCAAGCTGCCAACGACATAGCAATGATTGCTATACATGCTAACTTGAATAAATTTTTCATTTTGCTAGATCCCTCGGTCATTACTGTAGTGTAGTGGTGGTGAACAAGTAGTTATACGCTATTTCGAGCCAATTCGCAAAGCAAACCGTATAATACTTCACTATCTGGGCTGTTGTGCGATAAGCTAAGGGCTAATACTTTGAGTGAATTCTAAGATGTCAAAAAAGTCAGAAGTACGCAAATTACTGGTAGGTAAAGGCGAGTCACAAAAATTCCTGCTACCTGGCTACGCCAACCGCCATGGTCTAATCACCGGCGCAACAGGGACTGGGAAAACAGTAACCCTGCAGATTTTAGCAGAAGGGTTTTCGAAAATCGGCGTGCCGGTATTTATGGCTGATGTTAAAGGTGACCTCTCTGGCCTTTCACAGGCTGCCGGACCCCACCGTAAAATTACTGAACGAATAGAAAAAATTGGAATAGAGGACTACCGTAGTCAGGCATATCCTGTGGTTTTATGGGATGTTTTCGGTAAATCTGGCCACCCAATTCGCGCAACTGTATCAGATATGGGCCCACTGCTGTTGACCAGCATGATGGAACTGAATGAAACTCAGGAGGGGGTCTTGAATGTCGCTTTTAAAATGGCAGATGAAGAAGGCCTGCTGTTACTCGATTTTAAAGACTTACGCGAAATACTCCGCTACCTTTCAGAAAACGCCAAACAAATATCCGCACAGTATGGACGGGTAACTCCGGCATCGGTTGGCGCAATACAACGCCGCTTATTGGTACTGGAGCGACAGGGTGCTGAACAATTTTTTGGCGAACCGGCACTGGAGCTAAGCGATATCCTGCGTCAGGATTTAAGCGGCAAGGGGGTTATTAATATACTCGCTGCCGATCAGCTGATTTCCAGGCCCCGGCTTTATTCAACCTTCCTGTTATGGTTATTATCGGAACTCTTTGAGGAATTGCCCGAAGTGGGCGATCCAGAGAAACCCCGACTGGTATTTTTCTTTGACGAGGCCCATGTGCTGTTTAATACAGCACCAAAGGCCTTGCTGGAAAAAGTTAATCAGGTCGTGCGCCTGATTCGGTCCAAGGGAGTCGGTGTTTATTTTATTACCCAAAACCCACTGGATGTCCCCGACACAGTGTCTTCACAACTCGGCAACCGCATCCAGCATGCATTACGCGCGTATACCCCACGGGAACAAAAAGCCGTTAAAGCTGCCGCTTCAACTTTTCGACCCAACCCAAAACTGGATGTGCAGAAAGTTATTACCACACTGGGTGTCGGTGAAGGGCTGGTATCGATGCTTGAAGATGGCGGTATTCCAGGCATCGTGGATGCGTGCCTTATCGTCCCGCCAGAATCACGCATTGGACCTGCGACTGATGAAGAGCGCGCGGCTGTACTTTCGCGCAGCGGCATGGGCGCTAAATACAATCGTGTGGCTGACCGGGAATCGGCTTTTGAAATTTTGCGCAAGCGAGTGGAAGAAAAAACTCGGGCAAGTGAACAACAGGAACGCGAAGCAGCGGCTGAAAAAGAGCGTGTAAAACAACGCAAGGCGAACACTAAAACCAAACCACGGGGTCGCCCACGGAAGTCCGAGCTTGAGAAATTCAGGGACAAAACTCTCAGCACCATGGGCTCAAGTCTGGGTCGTGCATTGACCCGGACAATCCTGGGTTCGCTGAAAAAGTATTTCTGAGAATATCTTTTGTAGTTAAATCATAACGAACATAATTTATTAGTTTATAAGTTTAAAATATTTGCTCAGCTTATATCTATTTCCCCCAAGTACTTACTGGTCTATAACTGACAATTTTTGTCAGTTATAGACTTCTATTGACAGCTCGCAACTCATCTCTCCTCCTAAAAAATACTTACCATAGCCATGTCTATCAATACAATTGGGGCTTGTTACAAGCTGGCATATAAATTGCATATTGTTAGTAGTCAGGCCTTAATAAAAATGGAATTGATTTCATCAATCAACCAATAACTGAGATAAACATGGCCGAGTAATCATAGAGCTAACAGCAAAGGACGCTATCACCTCTGCAAGTCAGCTCAAATAGGAGAAAACTGATAATAATGAATACTAAATTGAGCAAGGCAGCTGCCGAAATATCCTTCTTACGCGATTCGTTACGGCAGACAAATACTGAGATGACAACAAGTGATCGTGATGACATTCATCGGGCATTAATACTTTCCCAGCTAAAGATTTTGAGTATTGATATAACTCAATCCTCCAGGATTCTGGATAGCGGTGTATCAGTAGCCTATCATTGACCAATAATTAACCTATTACTGAGCGTCTGCATTTACGCTTGGTAGAGACCAAATTTGGCAGGCAATTGCCCAGATTAATCTAGTCTTTCAGCTACCCATTCACGCAAGGAATTCAATTCAGCGGGTTTACACCCAGTCTTACTAGCACCCTTTACTCGTAAAAAATCCTCAACCTCACTAGCAGTATGTTTACCAAATTCTACCCCAAACTGATCAAAGGGATTATTGCCCCAGATAATACTTTGAACAAAAATTCGATGCTCATAGAATGCCAGCAATTGACCTAAGCTATTCGCATTGAGGCTATCGAGCATCACCACACTACTAGGACAATTACCGGCAAATTGGCGATGGGGATCTGCATTAGTGCTTTCGGCAGTATCTGAAGATTGCTGTGTAAAAGCCAGAGCATCGGCCTGACCAATCAGGTTTGCCAGTTGAAATCGATTGTGAGATTTATTTGCTGGAAGTTCAGAGTCATTACAGATCACCCCAATAAATTCAACCGGGATGGTATCCATCCCCTGATACAAGGCCTGAAAAAAAGCGTGTTGTACTTCGGTACCCGAACCGCCGAAAATAATCGGTGCGGCCGGGTGTTGTAGGGGCTGTCCTTGCCTGTCAACAGATTTTCCAGCGGATTCCATATCCAGTTGCTGCAACCAAGCTGGCAATAATCGCAGGCGGCTGTCATAGGCAACAACGGCAACCGCCGGAAAGTTACAGATATTTCGATGCCATATGGTTACCAAGGCTGCTAAAACCGGCAGATTATTCTCTGTCGCTGCCTCAGAAAAATGCTTGTCCATTTGTTCAGCTCCTGCGAGTAACTCCAAATAGACCGCTTCGCCATAACGAATAACGATAGGTAAACCAACAGCTGACCAAAGTGAGTAACGCCCGCCAATACTCTCAGGAAAAAGCAGAATGTTTTGCTGACTAAATCCCGCCGCTTGAGCACGCGCATAATCTGAAGTTACAGCAATAAGTTGTTCAGTCGCATCACCCTGCTCTGCAGTTGATAACCATTGCCGAAGTCGTTGCAAATTAAGCTTAACTTCCTTGGTTGAAAAACTTTTACTCACCACTATTACAGCGGTTGATTGAGGATCTAGCTTGGCCATCAATGCAGAAACTTGCCAGCCATCGGCAGAGGACAGGAAATGAACACGAACTGTACCGCTGTTAGTTCCCTGTAAGGCCTCTAAGACAAGTTGCGGGCCCAGAACCGAGCCACCTATGCCCAGATGAATAACATCCGTTATCGCCTTGCTGTAGCCAGGTAAAATACCTTGGTAGAGAGAAGCACCCAGTGTCAGCATCTCAGCTCGTTGTACTTGAATAACCAGGCCAAGGATATTAGCGCTATCTTCCGGTTTTGTTGTCCGCATCAGGCAATGGTCAGCCGACCGACCTTCACTGGTATTGACCTCCTCACCAGTCAACAAACGCCGGCGCCACTTCTCCAGCCCGCTCTCATCCACCAATTGCAACAGACTGTCCAGCCTAGCGCTGGTGAGGCCAGTGCGCGAATAGTCAAACAGCATCTGTTGCCAGTGCTTCGAAAAATGTTGAAAACGCTGTGGTTGGTCTTCGAATAAATCCGCTAGAGTGGGCTCTTGCGGATTACTGTTGTTTTTACACAACACGGAGAGTAAGTTTGGATTATTGTCAGGCATGTGAAATTAGCGTAATTGGTGTTTCATTTATCTGGGACACAATGGATAAGTTTATCACTGATTCATACAAGTGATATTGATTCCACTGACCTAAAGCCTGAACAAGCCCTTAATAGCCACTACCTACTAAGCAAACCGGAAAACACATTGGAGGATAAGAGATTTCAGACAAAAAAAAGCCTCTCCCCAATAGGCGAGGAGAGGCAGGCTTTTGGAGTGATGTATCCGTTTACACGCCCTGCGACCTTGTCATTACTTGCTCAGTTATTCCAAGGTGGTGGTAATAATACCACTTTTAGGCATAAATGCAAGTCAATTTAACATTTATACAACAAGTAAAGCTTTAAATATTAACCAGCTACAGGCGTATCAGTGGGTGTTATTGAGCCAGCTCCCGGTATTTGTAACTCAGAGCTTAGCTCTGCGAAAGGGGCAATAAATCTACAATCAATATAGTATATTTACCACTTGACAAAGTTATGGTGGGGATAGATGCTGTTAGACACACTATCTAATAGTAAGATAAATTTCTGCTCCAAAGGATAAGGGGCATTGTATCTACTAAACTAGTATGTACAAAACAGGAGGGCAAGGATGCGTGATTCCATTTACGGAAAAATCAGCAAAGGCAGTTTAATATTGCTGGCCACAGTTCTGTCAGGCGCGGTTAATGCTGAGGTTATATTTGCTACAGACACTACCCCTAACCCAACCACCACAGCAGCAGTTACTCTGGTTCCGTTCGATAGTATCGGCAGGCTTAAACCACAGAATACAATCGGGACACTAAGCTCCAATCCCCAGATAGAAACACGGATGCTGCACATGCTCTTGATTCCACAGCAAAACAAAAAATAACCGCCGAACCTACGGGTGCGACTCATATTTTCTATTTCACTGTGAAACCAATATCATACACATCATTTCGCGCCTCTACCTGGGGATTGGGGCTAAGCTCTAACTTAATTTTTACCGATGGTTTTGAAACGCTAGCGCCTGAAAACATACCCCCAATAGCAAATGCCGGCCCAGACCGAATCCTGTTGGAGGGCACTCAAGGCCAGCTTAATGCTAACAACAGTAGTGACCCAGATGGCACTATTAGCCAGTACCAGTGGCAGCAGCTATCTGGCCCTACTATCGGCTTTCCCGATCCTACTTACGGTATAAACTCTCGCTCACCTGCTCTGCATCTGCCGCCTGTGGATGCTGATACCGATGCCGTCATGCGCCTGACTGTTACCGATAACGATGGCGCAACAGCCAGCGATGAGGTCACGATTAGCATTCTTGAATACATTCCTCCAATAGTCTTTGCGGGTACAGATCAGGTGGTGGCTCGTGGAGACAGCGTGATCCTCAGGGGTGTTGTGAGCGGGCTTCAACCAGGAAATTTTCTTGAGTTACGCTTTCAGTGGCAACAACTTGAGGGAAGCCCGGCGATTATTCGCTATGGTGAAAACCATCGCCACATAGAAGTTACACCTGTGCAAGCCGGTGAAATCCTGGTCTTTGAAGTTACTATTACAGATTGGTTTGGGAGTAGCTCTACTGATACGGTAATACTTACCATTGTCGAGCCAGGCAGTGGTGATAGTCTACCGCCCATTGCCAATGCTGGTGTTGATCATGTGTCGCTGGCACCGCGAATGCTGCATTTGGATGGTAGTGCCAGTTATGACCCCGATGGTAGTATTGTTGAATATTACTGGGAAACGCTTTCTAGCCCTGGAGGTTTTGCCAGACGCGATGAGATCGGCCCTGACCCACTGTATTACGGCTCTTTTACAAATGCTGGAGTTTACCTATTTCGGCTTACCGTCACCGACAATACCGGAGCCACAGCATCCGATGAGGTAACCGTCACCGTACCTGACAGACCGCAAAACGGTAATCAACCGCCTGTGGTGGACGCTGGTACTCATTCCAGTGTTGGCGTTAGCTACTGGCACATGGATGATGAATATAACCTCAATGGCACGGCATCAGATCCCGATGGCAGTATTGTCAGTACCCAGTGGTACCAGGTTTCAGGCCCTGTTGCTACAGATTTAATTGATAGTGATAAATTGAATGCTAAGTTTGTGTTTGCACCATATTACGGCCCGGCAAATGGCCAGCAACTTATGCACGAGCATATATTTCTACTGGTGGCAACCGACGACCAAGGTGCCAGCAAAGCTGATTTCAACCGCAGATATATCGGTTATGTAAACTCCAGTCCCCAAGTAGTTTTTGACCGAGAAAACATACTCATGCTTGAAGGAACAAGCAACCAGGTCAGTGGAATATATAGCTATGACCCTGACAGCTTTATTGATCAGCACCAATGGGAGCAATATTACGGCCCAGCCGTCACATTTTCAGATTCGACTATGCTCACCCCGATGATTACTTTGCCACAAGTTGCAGGGCTTGCAGGAATAGGGCTTAAATTAACGGTAACTGATAGGGACGGTCTTAGCAAGACTGGATCTACCAATCTCTGGATGGTTTCACGCACCCACCAAGCGCAAAACTTGGACATCGGCGAAGACTTGCTAGCCGCCCCAGGAGAAGTGGTCAGCCTGAACGCAGAGTATTTATCAACCAATTTACCGACTGGACTATACCGGTGGGTACAGTTAACCGGCCCAGCTATCAGTATTGAAGACCAAGCCGCCTGGAACACTAGCTTTATTGCGCCTGAGGTTAGCCAAACAACTGAAATTGTACTCGCCTTTGTGCGGATAGCGTATCCGTTTGGTGTACAGACAATTCTAGATGCCGACCCCATTAGTATAACCATAACCCCTGTCTTCCCCCCAATTGCCAATGCCGGCCCGCCTCAAACCCTGTTGGAGCTAACCCTAGGTCAGCTTGATGGTAGCGGCAGTAGCGACCCCGATGGCACTATTAGCCAATATCAATGGCAACAGACCCAGGGGCCGCTAGCCTCTATTGAAAATCCCAATGCCGCGCTCACCAATATCATCACCCCAGCCGTTGGTGCCGATACCATACTTATCTTTGAGCTAACGGTAACCGATAATCAGGGGCTGAGCAGTACGGCCTCAACTACAGTCACCGTACAACCCGATATTACCGATGGCGATATTGACGGCGATGGCATTGCTGATGAAAATGATTTATTTCCGAATGATAGTGATGAGGCCTACGACTTTGATGGTGATGGTATTGGTGATAATGCCGATGCCGACCGAGATGGCGATGGTACCGATAACGACAGTGACTGGTACCCCAATGACCCTAGCTTGAATGCAGTCCCAGTGCTAACCATTACCTCACCACTGGAGGGGGCAACCCACAATAGCGGCAGGTTGCGGGTAACCGGCACCCTAAGCGCACCGCCCAATACCGGTATTACCGTCAATGGCATTGTCGCCCGCCTAGGCGGCGATCCCTATGGCAGCGAATTTGCGGTAATGATACCGCTTGAATCTGGTAGCCAGGAGATCAGCGTAATTGCGACATCACTGAGCAGAAAGCAGTTGACTGAAACTATAACGGTTACCGGTGGCACCCAAGATCTATTCCTCGCCTATGCAGACCCTGGCCATGCCTTTGCCCCGGCAACCACTAAGTTCAATATTATTGATCTAAACCAAACCAATATTGAGCGCATTGAACTGGACTTTGATGGTAATGGCAGCATTGATGAAACCATTGAAAGCAACTTTACCCAAGCCATCAGCCATGAGTACATCCAACCAGATATTCACCTGCCGGTAATCACCGTTGTGGATCTGGACGGGAACAGTTACCGCCACGAGCTGGTGGTGGGGATAGAAACCGAAGCCCAGCTTGATCAGTTGATGCAGCAAGTATGGAGCGGTATGAATGCGGCGCTGGTAGCGGGCAACCTGGGCTTGGCTCAAGAGTATCTATTAACTGAAGGTACCGAGGAGAGTTATGGCCTAGTGTTTTACCTGCTGTTACCACATATGCCTGATGTCATCGCCAGTTATTCATCGTTCCAGTCAGTTGCAATCGAATTGAGTTATGGCGAGTATCTGCTTAATCGGGATATTGATGGTATCGACCGAGCATTTTTCGTCTACCTGATAATAGATGGCAATGGCGTTTGGCGTATAGGGAGTATGTAGTTATGCTTGATTATTTTTCACCAATTGGCCTGGTGTATCTGTCTATGGTACTTGTGTATCTTTTCGTGGCCATAGTATTACCACTGTTGATTGCCCGGCTGCTGGTATTCAAGGCAGCAGATCGTTTTAACTGGAAGCTGGAAAAGAACCAAAAATGGCTCTGGGTCGCGCTGTTGGCAATCATTTTTATTACCTACCCCTGGTTCAGTACTATTAAAGATATTGATGGCCGAGTTGTTGATGCAACCGGCCAACCCATAGAAGGGGTGCTGGTGACGGCTCTTTGGGAGTATTACCCACTAATTCCGAGCTTACCCCTTTTTGCTTCTGTAGACGGCCGCAGTGTTGCTGGAGCAAGAGAAGCTGTGACCGATAAAGAGGGGCGTTTTCGGGTTTCCGGTTTTACCTACTTCCCACCTTTTAATCAAAAACTATGGCCATTTGAACCGGATGTGAGATTTTACCATGAGGGTCTGCGGGTTGATTACAGGCTAAGCAAGTTTTTGGGAAGTGAACTAGATTTTGATTGGGGTATTTTCCGAGGCAGCAGTTGGAATAGCCTTGATGTGGTGATGGTTGAGGCCGACAGTGATTTCTACAGGAGACAAGCCAGTGCAGGCTTGTGGGGGTTCGTTAAGAGTGTGTTGAGCGAAGATAACGATAACTGCATGTGGGCAAATATTCCCGTTGCAATTACCCGTGAGTATAAGACTGTTAAGCGGGGCATACAGATTTCTGAAGATACAGTAAAGTTTGGTAGGCGCTTACCTAGGAACATGGAGAAGTGTGGCGTAGATATTAGTTTTTTTGAAGGACTGGATGAATGGAATATAAAAATTGTGCAATAGCTATAGCGTTTTCTGCCCTGGCAGTACTGCCCGTTACTGGCTTGGCTTATGAGACCCCTACCCATGAGATGATGTCAGAGGCGGCACTGAAAAATTCGGTGCTGTTTGAGGCTGATGGGGTTCTCAAGGAGCTAGGTATAGTCGTGCCAAACGATATAAAGGATGATGAGGAGGATGATCCAGTAGATGGAAACAAAAGATTTCATGATTTCTTCCTGGATAAAAACGATGAAAATCAACGAAATGTTATCGGCCATATACGCATGGGTTCAGCATATGAAGATCACGAAAATACTTTGTGGGTTTGTTCGCATTTTTTTGATCCAGTAAAAAAGAAGCCACTAAGACCTATTCTGTGCCCGAGTTGGTACAACTTTAGCTCTCCCAATTGGGCTCTATATGGTGTCGATAAGGATGGAGAGTTGATAGCCAACCGCAGTGATGCATTAATGCGAGATGGCAACCAGAGCTTTCGTCTAGCCCTGATCTCTGAGAATAAAACCACCCGTGAAGAATATTTTGGCAGCCTTTTCCGGATTCTCGGTCAAGCCATACACCATATACAAGACATGGCCCAACCACAGCATGTGCGCGATGATCCACATCTACCAGTGTTAAGCGCAGAAACCAGCGCTTATGAAAAGTATTCTAATTGGATAGATGAGCTAACTACGATGTCGCAAATTGAGGCATCAATTCCAGCGTTTAGCGAATAGGGAGTATGTAGTTATGAATATTTTGGATATTTTTTTACTAATTTACCTAATACCTTTTATCATTGCGTATTATCTCTGGGTTTTAGCATTACCTATACTGGTTGCCCAGCTATTAATATTTATGCTGACAAAGCATTTTGGCTGGAAGCTGAAAAAGAAACATAAATGGCTCTGGATCATTCTGTTAGCAAGCATTTTGATTACCTATCCTTGGTTTAGCATTGTTGAAGATATTGAAGGTAGGGTTGTTGATGTAACTGGTCAACCCATAGAAGGAATACTGATAACTGCGCTTTGGGAGTATGAGCCAATAATCCGGGTCACATCCATTTTTTCTGGAAGCTCCTATGCTGCCCAAGCAAGAGAAGCTGTGACCGATAAAGATGGGCGTTATCATATTTACGGATTTACCTACCTCCCATCTTTTAATCAAAAGCTGATGTCAGGCCAGCCGAAAGTAAGGTTCTACCAAGAGAACCTGCGAGTCGATTATAACTTGAGCAAGTACAAGTATTGGAAAGGTAAGTTTTCTCTTAGGGGCAGTATTGTCCGAAAATCACTGTTGAATGGCCTTGATGTGGTGATGGTTAAGACAGACAATGGCTCTGGGAATAGCGGGACTCTGTGGGGGTTCGTTAAGAGTGTGTTGAGCGAAGATAACGATAACTGCATGTGGGCAAATATTCCCGTTGCAATTACCCGTGAGTATAAGACTGTTAAGCGGGGCATACAGATCTCTGAAGATACAGTAAAGTTTGGTAGGCACTCATTACCTAGGAACATGGAGAAGTGTGGCGTAGATATTGGTTTTTTTAAAGGATTGAGTGAATGGAATATAAAAATCTTACCAGAGAAATAGTGTTGTTTGCGACAATAACATCGCCTACCGAAGGCTTGGCTTATAGGTTACCTGTTCATAAGGGAATATTTATGTTTACATTAAATACATCTGTGCGGTTGCGTAATTTTGGCCAGGGTATTGCTGAATTCAGTAATGCTAAGTTTATTACCCACGATACTAATTTTAGAGTTAGTAGCCAAAGCCTCGACAACCAAACTAATTTATTTCATTTTTCCAATCAGAGTATGCAGTTATGGAGATAAACCTGCTCGTTAGTCTTACCTTCGCTATTTATATTCTATTGATGGTTTGGATGCTGCCCATATTGGCTAGCTGGCTTCTGATAACGGTAATTGCATGGAGCTCCAGATGGAAGCCCACAAAGGTGCGTAAATGGCTTTGGGTGGCACTGCTGGCAAGCATCTGGGTTGCTTATCCCTGGTTTGTTATTGTCGAGGATATTGATGGCAGGGTGGTTGATGAAGCGGGCCAACCGATTGAGGGTGTGCTGGTTACTGCTAAATGGAGAGAAAATTACCGGATGTCCCTAGCTGCCACTGACCGGATCACCTTTATCAATGCAATGGAGTCGGTGACTGATGCGGACGGGCGTTATCATTTCCCCGGGTTTTTTTATGTTTACCCACTACTGCGGAGGATGCAGAAGGGAGAGCCGATGGTGGACTTTTACAAGGAGGGGCTGCGTACCAATTCTTTTAAGTTGAGTTGGTTGAGGCGAACTCACCCCAAGAAAAAAGGATCATTTAAACCGGCTATTATACGGGGCTCACAATGGAATGATATCAGTGTGGAGTTAGTTGAGATAGATACTGATTACCACCAACGAGATGCTAAGGCGACTTTGTGGTGGTTTGTTACAGAGGCGCTACGCTATGATAACTGTCTATGGGCAAATATTCCGAATGCAATTGCGGCTACATTTGATCACCGCAACCCCAACAAATACCCGGCTGCATATATTGATGGTGATGAAGTGTATTTTCTCTCCAAAATAAAATTTGTCATTATTCAAAACCCCAAGAGCATGCAGCAGTGCGGTGTTGATTTAAGCTATTTTGAGGTATTTAAAGAATGGAATATAAAAATTGCGCAATAGCTATCGTGTTTTCTGCCCTAGTAGTACTGCCCGTTACTGGCTTGGCTTATGAGACCCCCACCCATGAGAGTATGTCATAGGCGGCACTGAAAAATTCGGTGCTGTTTGAGGCTGATGGAGTTGTGCCGGGGGTATTTGAATAGGTCTAAAAAACCCCCGTCATGGCGGAGTCAACTTGAAAATTATCGAGCGTTTAGCCGGAGACAGCTAAACCACCGCAAACCGCTGTGTGTTGTTTCGCTCTGTTGGGCTTAATGCCTGCAACGCCGCTAAAACCTGGCCAGCTCCCGGTATCTGTAGCTCAGGGCTTAACTCTGCTAAAGGTTTTAATACAAAGGCCCGCAGCAACATTCGCGGATGCGGCAGTTCAAGCACTGAAGTGCATTGCAGCTGCTGCCCATAAAGCAAAATATCGATATCCAGTGTGCGTGCGGCCCAGCGTTGCGCCTGTGGATTGCGCCCGGCCTCCCGCTCTAGCTGTTGGCTGAAACGCAACAAATTCTCTGTCGATACTGAAGTTTCGAGTTCAATAACCTGGTTCAGGTAGTCATTTTGCGCTGATACATCAACCACTCCCCCGCCCCAGGCTTTACTGATGTATTGAGAAGATGTACGCAACACAGTAATCTTGGGGTGACTGTCAAGCGCCTGCTGGGCATGTTCAAAGTGCTTTGCAACATCGCCTAAGTTTCCACCAAGACCAAGATAAACCAGTGAAATTTCAGCCATCCTGACTGGCAACGGGCTTGGTTGTTGGTTTAGCCCTGCGCGATTGTCGCTGGCGACCGGACTTGCCGGATTTGAAAATTAGCTTTTCCTGTTGTTCCTGAGAAAGCTCCTGAATATCTGTCCACCATTTAACTAGCGGTACCAAAGACTCATCTTCTAAGGAGCGAAGAATTAGGAAATCATAGGCGGCCCGGAATTTTCGTTCATTCAATAAACGCCACGCACGAGCCCCTTGGGTCTTTTCAAAGCGTGGCTGCATGGACCAAATGCCACGCGTGACCGCAGAAAACCGTCGCGGAATTGCAGTTACCTTACATTGCTTGGCGATAACCTCATCACCTGCGACAATAAGTGCCTCTTGGGCTGAATAACCTTTTTCCTGATAGTGACTGACGCGCTTGTTCAATGGTTCCCATAAGAGTGCGGCGAACAGGAATGCCGGGGTTACCGGCTTGCCCTGATGTACTCGCTCATTTGTATTCTGCATAGCCTGTTTCAATAACGGGCCTTCCTTGACTACGCCGGCGGGATCACATTGCAATTGAGGAAATAGCTGATGCACCAGTCCCCAGTGTTGTAGTGCCGCAAAACTTGCAACCGCATGGCTGCTGAGTAATAGTTTCAGAACCTCATCAAACAGACGGGCGGGTGGTACATTCGCCAGCAACTTCCCGGCTTCGCGGATGGGTTCTTCACTGGCAGTGTCGGTTTTAACGCCGAGCTTTGCAGTAAATCTTGCCGCCCGTAAAACCCTTACAGGGTCTTCCCGATAGCGTAGTTCAGGGTCACCGATTACGCGTAACAAACGCTGTTTAAGATCCTCATAACCACCAACAAAATCGTGAATTTCTTCGGCTAAAGGATCATAGAATAACGCGTTGATGGTGAAATCTCGGCGGATAGCATCTTCCGCCATACTGCCATAGCTATTATCGGATAATATCCGACCGCTGTTTTCACAGGTTTTGTTTGCCTTCGCATTGGCCGGGCCACGAAAGGTTGCAACTTCCAGGAGTTCGCCACGAGTATATACATGCACCAGCCGAAAACGCCTGCCGATAATTCGCGAGCGCCGAAATAGCCTGTGCACCTGTTCTGGCGTAGCATCTGTGGCGATATCAAAGTCTTTAGGTTTCATATCAAGTAGCAGGTCGCGTACCCCGCCACCTACGATATAGCCGTGATAGCCGGCTTCGTTAAGTGTAGCGATGACCTGAATAGCGAAGCGGTCAACCCGTCTCTTTTTTATGCGGTGCTCTGCAAGCGGCAGAACCCTGGCATTTATAGTGGTAGTGTCTGTGAACAAATTTGTTTTTCCATTTATTAGAGCGAAACCCTCGCCCCGAAGAACATTAGGTTTAATTCAATTAGGTATTACCTAAATCCTGCAAGTGCTCACACTCACTCAGCACAAGCTCTTGATCCGTATAGCAAATGAAACTTTTCGGCAATCACAATGAGGATCCCACTCAAAGTTATCATTCACTCTACAAATCAATATCTTGCACTGCCTAAGCACGATCACTTGCAGGATCTAGGTATTAGTTTATCATGCGTACTATATCCACAATACCACCGCAAAGGTGAAAACCAGTAGATGGTTGACCTTTTGCACTCATCAAGTGGCTGGGATGTTGCCCTTTCAAGGCGGAAACACGAGTTTGAGTTTTCTGAGAAGCGCAAAAACAGGTTAAATTTATGACATATGTAGTGACTGATAACTGTATTAAATGCAAATACACCGACTGTGTTGAAGTCTGTCCGGTCGACTGCTTCTATGAAGGACCGAATTTCCTAGTTATCGATCCGGAAGAATGCATTGATTGTACCTTATGTGAGCCCGAATGCCCTATCGGTGCGATTTATCCTGATGATGATTTGCCCAAAGATCAGCAGCATTTCCTTGAACTAAACGCCGAACTCACACTGCTGTGGCCGGTGATTACAGAAATGAAAGCCGCACCAGAAGATGCTAAAGAGTGGGAAGGTGTAGCGAACAAACTAAAACACCTGGAGCGCTAAGGAAATCTGTTGATTTAATCACTAAATCAGCAGCTTACTGTGATTACTTTGGTGAACTACCGAGCAACTATAAAGCCTAATCGATAACCAGTCGCTAGCCAATCACTAGCCAATCGTTAACCTAGGCGTTCAAGGAATGAGCCAAACACAACCCCTGCCGCGGCAGCATCAACCGGTTGGCCAATTGCATCCTGCAAATAGATTCGTGTATGCATACGCCTACCCTTACCTACTTCCTTCAGCTGTAAGCGATACCTACCCGAGTAGTCGGGACCCCCGTGGTCTTGCCAAAATTTCATGGTTTCCCAGACGGTTTTATCGTACTCCAAGCGCTGGTGTACATAATCAAAGTCGTAAGTTAGGTCTGCCTCATTAGTTGCTATATTGCTCAGACCCATACGCGGTAAACTCAGGCCTACGCGCCTCCAGGTTGAAGCTAGCGTGTCTTCAAGCAACAGATAGGTACCCTGAGCGCTATAAGCGATGGTTACATTTGAATTTTCCAGTTGCCCGCTGGATAAAACCAAGGGTGGCAGCGTACTTTTGGGCTCAGTGTTGACCGACGGTAAGTCAGCTGCCGCAATTGCCGGAGTTACGGCTGTATCTGTCCTTGGCGGATCAAGATCAGTAGGAACTTCCAGAGGCGAGACTTCTACTGCCCGAATATACGCCGTTTGTCGTTTTTCAGATCTACCACATGCTGTCAAAGCCAACAGTAGCAATACACACAGCACTAACAATAATACTTTTTTCATATAAAAATCTTCTATAGTGTTTCCAGAGTCATCAATGCGGCATCCAGTTCAGCTCGCAGTGAGTTCTCAAGGGGAAGCAGGGGCAGGCGAATGCCACTGTCTATCTTACCTAATTTATACAGTGCCCACTTAATCGGTATTGGATTTGAACTAAGCGCTGCAGCAGCATATAGCAGCTGGAAGCGTTGATCAAGGGCGCGTGCATCATCTAGGTTACCAGATAATGCTAATTTTACCATTTGTGAAAAGGCAGCGGGGATAAGGTTATTAATAACCGAAATTACTCCTTTTGCACCGGTAGCCAGGCTCTCAAAGGCAGTAGGATCATCGCCACTTAACAACACCAGCTGATCTGAAAACCGAGCCACCAATTCAGTCATTCTTCCGGTTATTGGGTTGGCTTCCTTAAAGGCCACAATATTATCCCGCTGATAAAGTTCGGCCACACTGTCAGGACTGAGGTCCACGCCGGTACGCGCGGGTACATTATATAGTATTAAAGGAATATCACAGGCATCCGAAATAGCCTGGTAATGCGCCACCAACCCCGCTTGTGGAGGGCGGTTGTAATATGGGGTGACAACTAACGCCCCGTCTACACCCAACTTCATAGCCAGCTTGGTGGTGCTGATTACGCTTGCCGTTGCCGGCCCTCCACAGCCCGCTATCAAAGGACAACGCCCCGCTACCCGGGCAAGCGACACCTCAAGTAACTGCTGATACTCTGATTCGCTGAGTACCGCAGACTCACCAGTGGTTCCTGCAATAACCAGTGCGTTAGTACCTGCTTGTAAATGCCAGTCGATTAAATTTTCCAGTGAACACCAGTCAATTGAACCATCAGCGTGCATCGGGGTTACCAGTGCAACTATACTGCCTGTAAACATATCATCACCTGAAGGAAGCTCTGATTCCTTAATTAATGTGGGTGGTTTTTCCAAAAAAAACCGAAGTGCTTATCATGGTACTTGCGGGCAAGACCACTGGCAAGTATGCTCATAGCAGAAAGTATAATATGGTAAGCTGCAGATAATGAAAATTGGCTCGAACGCACCTGATCTCACAATCGCCGCTACCGGCGAAAAAAGCATCTCCATCAAAGACTTCAAAGGTCAATTCCTGGTTCTGTATTTCTATCCTAAAGATAATACCCCTGGTTGTACCCGCGAGGGGCAGGATTTTCGCGACCTGTACCCACAATTTCAATCTGCTAACTGTGCCATTCTCGGAGTTTCCCGCGACAGTGTTCGGGTGCATGAAAATTTCCGCAACAAACATGAGTTTCCATTTGATCTTTTATCTGATGCTGATGAAAAACTCTGCCACGCTTTTGGCGTGATTCGGGAAAAGAAACTTTATGGACGAACTTATATGGGTATTGTTCGCTCTACATTCCTTATCGGCCCTGAAGGTAAGCTGCTGGAAACTTGGGATAAAGTAAAAGTAAAAGAACACGCGCAAGATGTCCTCTCTACATTACTCAACAACCACCTAAACTAATGGAGAAATAATGGTACACCGTAAACGGCTGTATATTCTCGATACCAATGTGCTGATGCACGACCCTACCTCCCTGTTCCGCTTCGAGGAACATGACATCTTCCTGCCAATGATCGTCCTGGAGGAACTCGACAACGCCAAAAAAGGCCTAACCGAGGTATCCAGGAATGTTCGTCAGGTTAGCCGCTTTATCGGTGAATTAATGGAGGTTGGCACTGACCTCAACGATGGACTTAAATTGCGCATGCCCGATGGCTTGAATCTTGAAATCGGCAGTGGTCGTTTATATTTCCAGACTGAACTAACCAAACCCCACAGCAGCCTGTTAGCCGAGCAATCACTTGCTGACAATCAAATCCTTTCGACCGCCGCTCAATTACAGGAACAAGAGCAAGATAAAGAAATTGTGCTGGTTTCTAAAGACATTAACTTACGCATAAAAGCAGCGATCATTGGCATTCCGGCTGAAGATTATTTTAATGACAGAGCGCTGGATGACCTTAGCTTATTGTATAACGGTGCGCGCGTAGAAGGCCCTGAATTCTGGGGTCAGCACGAGCCGGTTGAATCATGGACTCAGCAGCACTCGGTATTTTACCGACTACCTCGACAGAAAGATGAACTTTGGTATCCACGACAGTTCCTTGCGCTGGAGGGTGACAATGGGCTAGAGACGATGGTAACTTCTGTAGAGGAAAACCATGCCGAACTCCGGGTGGTGACTGACTACCGCCAGCAAAGTCATTCTGTCTGGGGTATCAGGGCGCGCAACCGTGAACAAAACTTTGCGCTTAATTTACTTATGGACCCGGAGATTGATTTTGTAACCCTGATGGGTACAGCAGGTACCGGAAAAACCCTGCTAACTCTGGCAGCTGCCTTGACGCAAACCCTGGATGACAAAACCTACAGTGAAATCATAATGACGCGGGCGACTGTTTCAGTTGGTGAAGATATTGGCTTTTTACCCGGCACAGAAGAAGAAAAAATGACGCCATGGATGGGGGCACTAACCGATAATTTAGAATTTCTCACTCAACCGGCAGAAAACGATGATTGGGCGCGCGAGGCAACCAACGACTTGATCAAGAACCGGATCAAAGTGCGTTCGATGAATTTTATGCGTGGTAGCACCTTTCTCAATCGGTTTGTGATTATTGATGAGGCTCAGAACCTCACCCCGAAACAAATGAAAACTCTACTGACACGCGCAGGCCCAGGTACAAAAATGGTATGCCTTGGGAATGTTGAGCAAATTGATACCCCTTACCTGACAGAAACAACTTCCGGACTGACTTTTGCTGTAGACCGGTTTAAATCCTGGCAACACTCGGGGCATATAACCCTACGCACAGGTGAACGGTCTCGGTTAGCGCATTATGCTTCAGAAAATTTATAAGCTACCGCGCGCCTGAATAATAGCACCTGATGAGTCTCGAACTTATGGCTAGTAAAGCTAAAAAACTTGGGTTGCAGGCTGAAGTTTTAGGTCGCGGTTTCTAATGACTCTGGTATTATCTCTCGCGGCCAAGCGCTCAAAATAGCACTCACCAGGGTGGCCAAGGGGATCGCAAAAAACACACCCCAGAAGCCCCATAACCCGCCAAAAAATAAAATTGCCACGATGATCGCGACCGGGTGTAAGTTAACAACTTCTGAGAACAATACAGGTACCAGCACATTGCCATCAAGTCCTTGAATAATACCGTAGGCGATAAGGATTGCACCAAAATCCCAACCCCAGCCAAACTGGAAGAATGCCACCAGTGCTACCGGCAAGGTAACTACGGCCGCGCCGATATAGGGTACCAATACCGAAAAACCCACAATCGTAGCCAGCAGAGCCGCATATTGCAGCCCTAACATCAGAAAAACGATATAAGTTACTATGCCAACAATCAGGATTTCAACCGTCTTGCCGCGCACATAGTTGCCAATTTGATCGTCGACTTCGCTCCAGACTGATGACACTAGATTACGATTACCTGGTAAGTAGCTACGAATCCAGTCAACAATCTTCTGCTGGTCTTTCATCATGAAAAACACTAGGATTGGAACCAGCACCAAAAAGACCAACAAGCTAACCAATCCCAAGACCGAAGACAGCGACCAAGCCAGAATTTGCTGCCCACCACCGGCAAACTCAGCCCCGAGTCGGGCGACAAACTCATTCAACTGAGCCTGATTAATTAGTTCAGGGTAAAGCTCGGGAAGGCGCTGTAATAGAACCTGCCCCTGGGAAATATAATTTGGTATCTGTTGTACCAAGTGCGTGAGCTGACGCGTTAATAATGGTAATAATCCGAATAAAAAGAACAGCAATAACGCCAGAAACAATAGAAACACCAGCATTACCGAGATTAATTGCGGCACGCCCAGATTTGTCAGGCGCCGCACCAAACCATTTAGTAAATACGAAATCACCAGCGCAACAACTGCCGGCGCAAGCATTTTCCCAAAAAAATAAAAGAAAGCAACGCCGATAACCAGGAAAGATAGAAGTATAACCACTTCCGGATTGGAAAAATTGCGCTGGAACCAATTAGCGATCAGGTTCATTCGGATTACATCCTCATCTGGAAATTAACAGTAACGGCAGTATAACACCCAGCGAAAACATCACCCGCAGTGAAACACATGGGCAAAAAAACGGGAGGTAAATTGGGGCGTAAAAGTAAAACTTGAAAAGTTTACAGGTATTAGAATCTCAGCACCCAGAGCGCTTCCATTTCGATTTTCTGTTCCAGGTTATCAGGAACAACGCCTAGAACACTGCCACCGAATACATACTCTGGTGGTGCATAGGCGGCGCGCAAATTGAGTTTGCTGCGCTCCCCGGTTTGGGTTGAAAAACCCAACTGCATTACATTGCCGGAATATTCAGAACGCAAGGCATTATTCAGCGCCGATGATGTCGGTGAAGGTTGTTGGCGAGTTGATAGATCTACCCACCATTCAGTACGCTGGTTGTTATCTTTCCAGCGCCAACTAATACTATAAACCGTTAAATCTTCCCAGTTAAATTGGGGACTGCTTGAGTCACCCAGTAAGGATATGAAACGTTCTGGGAGAAAGTTACTTGGGAATGTTGCGAGTGAACTGTATAAGACACGATCAACCCCGGCAGTAAACCAATGATTGTTTGTCGCCATCAGGGTCATTCCAAAGTGCGCCCGTGCTGGAATATCCAAATCGCCGGGCTCAGAATAAACGCCGCGATAATTATCAAAACTATCCATATCAATGCGCGACTGGAATCCTGCATTTACTGCAAGCTTGTTAGATATATTGCTTTCCAGACCCATCCAAACACCTGCACCATAAGATGACTCAGCCCATGGTGAATTTTCCCAGGTACCTTGATAATTGCCGGGGGCCATATCGTCACTACGATAAACACCGAGGGCGGAAGTACCAAATCGTTGATGTGCCATCAGAGCAGATACCGCAAGGATACTGCTATCGCCAAGCTGTTGCACGAATCCGCTGGAAACAACTTCTCGCTCAAGGCCCAAACCAGTTATAGAAGCGTCCATTGGCTTGGTCTGGAAATTCAGGCCATGAGTCAGAGTATTTTGAAGGCTGGAGGTATAACTAAAAGTCGGCATAATTTTAGTTTTATTGTCTTCCAGCAGGCGGCGGGCGAATGCCGGTAGCATTTTCTCAGCACCATCAGCCAGCCAGTTAATTTTAGGCGTTTGGATGATTTCAAGGACGGCAAGATCTGGGGTTAGTTCCTTTAACAGGTAATCCTCCCAAGGCCCTAACTCCATACCGAACAAATAAAATGAGCTCAAACTCTGACCACCCATGGCAAAAGCCACCGGTGCGGCCGGCGCAGAAAACGGCAGCAACAGGGCAGCAACCAGCAATCCTTTACGAATACTAGGTGTAAGCCTTTGTTTTAAATGCGTTTTCTTCGTTTTCACAATAGCTTTCTTATTACCTGTTGGAATCAATACCTAAATACCGAGGGCATGCGCCCTTATCTAGATTGCAATATGGCAGGAAAACAACATAAAGTCAATGTAAAAAATAAGTTAATTGCAATAATATTGACAGTTACACTCAATCAGCAAATCACATTGGTAGCACTGACTTCCAAGCATCTAGATAAACACAAACAAGCTTCTGGTATTGCTAGCAGACTTTGTCTGTTGTAGCTAAAATACAACAATTACCCTAATAACCTAACTGCTGCCCTAAACAAGCCTAAGAAAACACCCTAAAGGCGTGAAATTATAGCATCCGCTAATTCCTGGGTTGTGTGTGCCCCGCCGAGATCAGGAGTAAGGCGATCGCCGGCAACAATGGTTCGTCTAATCGCATCACGCATTTTCTGTGCGCGTTGCTCCATTCCCATTTTTCCGAGCATGGCGGCTGCAGCCAGAATCAAGGCACAGGGGTTGGCAACGCCCTTACCGGTAATATCTGGAGCTGAACCGTGAACCGCCTCAAAAATAGCGATATCCCGACCAATATTGGCACCTGGCGCCATTCCCAAGCCACCGACTAAGCCTGCACAAAGATCGGAAATAATATCCCCAAAGAGATTCGTTGTGACAATAACATCGAACTGCCAAGGGTTCATTACCAGTTGCATGCAGGTGTTATCGACAATCATTTCTTCAAATTTTAAATCTGGATAATTTTGACTAACTTCCCGAGCGACCTCTAAAAACATGCCTGAAACTGTTTTTAAAATATTAGCTTTATGCACAATGGTTACTTTTTTCCGCCCCATTGTGACTGCCATTTCACAGGCATATCGAACTATACGCTCGCAACCAGCGCGAGTTACCACCATCTTTGATTCAGCTGTATTGCCATCTTCAGAAATCTTTGCATCCGCTGCCATATAAGCACCCTGGGTGTTTTCACGCACGGTAATGATGTCAATTTCTTCGAAACGAGAACGGGTCCCCGGATAGGAAAGTGCCGGGCGAACATTCGCATAGAGGTCGAATATTTCCCGCAGGGTAACATTTATGGAACGGAACCCTTCACCAACGGGTGTGGTTAATGGGCCCTTCAGAGCAATTTTATGCCGACGGATGGATTCCAATGTGGCCTCTGGTAACAGTGATCCAGAATTCTCCAGCGCGCTCAGACCTGCCTCTGCATATTCATATTCCAAATCCGCACCGACTGCCTCCAACACACGCAAGGTAGCGTCCATAATTTCCGGCCCAATACCATCACCACTGATTACTGTAATTGTTCTACTCATCACTCCCTCCTGAAAATTGTTTACCCGCCATAACCACAACAGATATACTCTGTACGGCAAGAAAATTAATCCGTTATTATACATCTTGTGTTAATTCAAAGTACTTATACCTTATTCGTTCGCAGACAATTTATGCCCAAACAGAGCCCAAGCAGTCCCAGCCATTTCGTTTTATTCTGCCTCGGCCTGCTGCTATGGCAACCACTTGCAGCTGTTGAATGGAGCTTAGATTTTAATCCTGTTCCGCGTGCCGGCTCTAGAGCGGATGAACTGGGTTTGCGGGGGGTTTGGCCAAACACTTGCACCCCCGAAACTATCTCGGTAAAAACCGATGCTACCGAAAACAGTAAGCGCATTTATTTATTAACTAATACCCAACAATCCGCGTGCAATCCCAAACCCACCCCGTTTCTGCTGTTGTTTGATTTTCCGAAAAATGTTTCAGCAAGCTCGGAGTTTTATTGGTTACACAAAGGAAATTCACAGTCCTCTGAACATTTGCTTGGCTTTAAGCTACTAAGCCAGAGCAGCGGCCAGTCGGATATCCGTCCCGCATCCGGTTGGTGGTGGCCGGAACCTGGGGCAGCTCAGGACAGCGGCCCGGGCACAGGGCTTACAGTCGATTATCAGAACGGCTTGTTAACCCTGTTGACTCAAACTTTTGACGATCATGGCCAACCAGAGTGGTTGCTAGGTACTGCCCCAATGAAGCGTGGTATAGCCAACACCGAATTAATTAAATTCACACAAGGGCAATCGCTTACGGGCAAATACAAGCCACCGTTGATCGATAACTCTCGCAACGCCATTCACATCCGTTTTTTATCAGCCAGTCGGGCTGATGTTTGGCTGGAATCACGACAAGGTGATAGTCTCGATCAGCTGATCAGTTTGAGAAAATTAACCATGGTCAGGTATTTTATGGATCCGCCCATTCTCGACCGGTTACTGAAAGGGCGCTGGCTGGTGGCACCAGAAGACAATCCAAATTATGCCAGCTCAACGCAACAATTCAGGGTTCTTTCAGTGTCGGTTAAGGCGCCGGAAATTAAATTAGGATTTGCAAAAAACCATGTCAAAGGAACATGCCGGATGCATCCGGATAAATTTGACAGCCCGCCACAACGCTGTGAGATTGAAATTCAGACCGAAGCAGGTCCAATAACATGGACATTCAAAAGTTTTAGCATGGACCGAATGCGCGGTCACAACCAGTACGGCGCCAGAGTATCTGCTTTTAAAATCAATCCGAATTGAGCCTTAGTCAAGTATAGCTGAGTCAAAGATAACTAGGTTACTGGTGAATTAGCCAGTCGCCAACAGCAGGTCGAGTTGCCCGCTTTGCTCGAGTGCACTCATCTCTGAATAACCGCCAATCGAATCACCATTGATAAAAATTTGCGGTACTGTACTACGACCGGATCGCTGGATCATTTCTGCCCGTAAATCCGGATTGCGGTCGATGGGGACTTCTTTGAATACTAGAGGTTTTTTCTTAAGCAGGTGCTTAGCCGCAATGCAATAAGGGCAAAACCCCTTGGTGTACATTTCAATTTCAGACATTCCCGTTTCCGTAATCCCCAGCATTAGTCAATGCTTGTTTAGCCAATGCTTATTTAATCAAAGCCTGATTATATGCAACTTACCGGTTTTGGCAAGCCCGCAAGCAAACTCAGTTGTTTGCCGGGGCCATCGGGAAATAAGCGATACAGATAGCGAGAGTGTCCTGTCTCCTCAGCCTTTTGCTGTTGCAGCCATTTCACCAGTGGCCGCATCGGTGGCGATTCATCGTAACGCTGATAAAACTCACGCGCATACTCGATTAGTTGCCAGTGATCTGGCAGTAATTGCAAACTTTCACTGCGTGCCTTGGCCTCTGCAAATGCACGAGTCCAGGAATCCACGTCCAACAAATATCCGGCCTCATCGAGGTCATAGCTAAGCCCATCAACTACAATTGTGCTCTTGCTGGCATCTTTTTCAGACATACACACAACAACTTTTTTCTGTAATTTCAGAGAACTCAAGCGCAGACAAAAACTGAATGTCTCCGCGCTCATTTAGACTATGCCTGTATTCAGGCATCAAATCATCGGTGCATAGAAATAAGCTGATAAGCTCTTCGGTTTCTGGCAACATTCGCCACTTTCGCCAATATTTATCGTCTAATAAATGGTCAACGACTGCTGCGGTAAACACCAATCTAACCGGCACCTCTAATGCCAGCAGTGACAGCACAGGGTCGATTTTTTCTCGTAAAAATCGAATATTTAATGCCGGCTCATCCACTATGCAATAGATTGCCTCCGTCCTAGCCTCAGCTTGCTGAATCAGCTCAGCCGCCCACTGTGTCAGGGTGGAAAGCTCAAATATATCATTATCCAGACTACCGGGCGGCAAGCGGCGAGCGCAAGAGGACTGACAAACCGCAAGCTTAACACCTTGTTTTTTCAGCGTTTTCCATGCCTCATAAACATCTGTCTGCCTGCCCGTCTCTGCTTGGGGGCGAAGGACATGGTAAACTGCATCTTGTAAAAACCAGACCACCGGTGGCTGTACGCCAGCCTCAAGGCGTTGCTTACACCAGCTTTGTGCTGACTGAGAACTCAAGTATGAAGACGGTGGCTGACACAAACTCAGGACTCTGCCGTTGATATTCAATCGCTTCTGCATAGGGAACTGTGTTATAAATTAGTGGTCTTTATTGTAACCACAAACACGCGAGCATGTATCTGTTGAATCGTTCATTCCCAAGTCTACGCAAACTATGCCTAACAGCATTTGTATTGCTAATTGCTACGGCCAGCATTGCCCAGACTGCTGAACGCTACAGCAGTGATGACAAAAGTCGTGTTCGCTTGCCCGATATCGGCGGCTCCTTCGACAGTAGTTTCAGCAACAAAGAGGCAGCAGAATACGCTAAATCCCTGGTTCGGCAGTTACGAGCCTATAATTTGCTGGTTGAAGACCCATTGGTAAAAGCTTATTTTGTGGATATGGGCCATCGCTTGGCTTCAAACTCCAGCCGCCCGGAAACCAATTTTCATTTTGTGGTCATCAAAAACCCGGTTTTAAATGCCTGGGCAGCACCCGGAGGTCTAATTGCCCTACATACCGGCCTAATCATGGCAGCGGATACCGAAGCCGAGGTCGCCGGTGTCCTCGGCCATGAAATCGCCCACATCACCCAGTCGCATGCCGCCAGGGGTATGGAAAACGCACGCAAAGTTAATCTGCCAGTTATGCTGGCCATGTTGGGCCTAGCAATACTTTCCGGTAGTGCAGAAGTGGCCCAGGGCGCGTTAATGACGGGACAGGCACTAACTACCCAAAACCGAATCAACTTTACTCGCCAAAACGAGCATGAAGCTGACCGACTGGGCATACAAACCATGGCCGCATCCGGTTATGACCCTATGGGAATGGCCGATTTTTTCTCCAAAATGGGGCGCGCTTCTCGCTCCAATGGCGAAGGCCCGCCTGAGTATATGCGGACTCACCCACTGAGCACCACTCGCGTGGCGGAAGCCAAAAATCGCGCTTCCAAAATCGAGGTATTCAACCCCCGTGATGACCTAAACTTTTATCTGGTTAAAGCGCGTATCCGTGCATCGGAATACATCAATAAGCCCGAGGAAGCGATTCGTTACTTCAGCGCACTACTCAGCCGCACAGACCTCACCTCAAACCAACGGACTGCGGTTAAGTACGGGCTGGTAATGAGCATGAAAACCAAGGGTGAAATCGAACACGCGCGCAGACTGCTCGACGACTTGCTAGATGAAGATCCCGACCGCGGTGCTTTTATTATCGAGGCTACACTACTGGATTCTGAGCAGGGGCAATTCAGCAGAGCTCAGGAACGACTGCAAGTCCTCTACAACCGCTTTCCCGGAAATACCGTTATTAGCACCTACCTGCTGCGGGCATTACTTGCTGATGGCACGCGGGAGTCTGCTGAACGGGCAATTCCGATTATCCGTGAGCAACTGCTGGTGCGGGATAATGACCCGAGCATTTATGACCTCTACGCGCAAGCCGCCAACCGTGCTGAACTACCCATCAAACGCTCTGAAGCGGTGGCCGAAGCACACTATTTGCGCGGCCACTTACATCAAGCGGTGATGAAACTGCGCGAAGTTTCCCGACAGACAGACCTGGATTATTACCAACGCTCGAGAATTTCAGCTAGATTGTCTGAGCTGGAAATAGAATTAGCAGAAGGCGGTCAGCGACTGCAAAAGACGCAACGATCTTAGAGATTTGTAGCTGGCTTACGGGTAAGATATCAGCGTCTCCAATATATTAAGTTGTATGAGAATTCCATGCCCGTAAAAGTTTTAATTGTAGATGATGAGGCCAGCATCAGAGATATGTTGGTGTTTTCATTATCCCGCGCAAAAATGGAAACCCTGACAGCGCAAGATGCGCAGGCTGCACTGGCAGTTATAAGCGACAACCGCCCGGATATTGTTTTGCTCGACTGGATGATGCCCGGCACCAATGGCATCGAACTAGCCCGCCGACTGCGTGCGGACGCTGCTACCCGCGACTTACCAATTATTATGCTTACCGCCCGATCTACCGAAAATGATCGAGTTAACGGACTGGAAACCGGTTGCGATGATTATATTCTCAAGCCGTTTTCGCCCCGTGAGCTGATCGCAAGAATTAAAAGCTTGTTGCGCCGCACCGCCTTAACCCCCGGAGAAAAACCACTACAAGCAGGTAAACTGCAGTTAGATGTCCAGGCTCGACGCATCCTCACCGAGGATAAAGAAATCCAACTGGCACCTACTGAGTACCGCTTGTTGGAATTTTTTATCCGTCACCCCAACAGAGCCTACAGCCGCAGTCAGCTGCTTGATCAAGTTTGGGGCGGCAATGTTTATGTAGAAGAACGCACCGTAGATGTGCACATCCGTCGAGTTCGAAAAATCCTTCAGGAACTTGGTCTGGACAACTATATCCAGACGGTTCGTGGTTTTGGTTATCGCTTTTCCAGCGACATGGACACTTAAGGGCACCTCTATTAATTCAATGAACGCGAATATTTTGACTTCTGATAACTTGCATACTTACCATGCTACCTGCGATCTGGGCTCCAATAGCTTTCACCTGCTCATCGTGCGCCAGGACGAAGTTGGTGGTGATATTCATGTTATCGACCGGATTAAAGAAATGGTGCGAATGGGTGGTGGAATTTCTACCCGTGGAGAGCTTGATAAAGTCACCGAAGAACGAGCGCTTGCGTGTTTACAACGATTTGGCCAACGCCTGAGAGATATACCGCCGGCGCAAGTCAGAATTGTAGGCACCCAGGGATTGCGCCGCTTAGGCAATCCGCGAAAATTTATACATGCCGCAGAAACAGCCCTTGGTTTCCGTATAGAAATTATTGCCGGCAGAGAAGAAGCCCGACTAATTTTTCTCGGGGTAACCGGCTTTATGAGTCAGCCCCAGCCTGTTACCCGCCTGGTTGTGGATATCGGTGGCGGTAGCACCGAGATAATTGTTGGTAGCCAAGACCAGCCCGAATTACTTGAAAGCCTGTCGTTCGGTTGTGTTTCCCTAACCCAGAAGTTTTTTGCGGATGGAAAAATCAGTCGCCGTCGTTGGCAGTCCGCTAGAAATCTATTCAGAACAAATTTTCGACGTTACAAATACCAGTACCGAAACATTGATTGGGATGAATCCGTCGGGTGTTCCGGCACCATCCGTGCAATCCATGAGGTCTGCTTACAACAGGGCTGGACATCCAAAGGCATTACCCGCAAAGCTATGCTCAAACTAAAGGATCGCCTGCTCGATTTTAAGACCATCGAGGAGATTTCATTAGACGGTTTATCTGAACGCCGCCGCCCAGTGTTTATTGGCGGTGTCATCCTGCTGGAAGCCTTGTTCCAGGATCTCGACCTGAAAAACATGCAAATATCGAGATGGGCCCTGCGAGAGGGTGTTTTGTTAGATTTAATCGGGCGTTACAGTCTCACTGACCCGCGCCAGCAAACCATCGATCAGCTGAGTAAACGCTATTCTGTGGATTCCGAGCAAGTTGAGCGTGTATGGCGTGTTTCCAGCGATTTATTCGGGCAAATATCCACAGATGGCGGGCTGAAAAAGAGCGACCGTGAGCTGCTCGCCTGGGCCTGCCAAGTGCATGAAATTGGCCTAGCAATCTCACACCAAAGTTACCATCGGCACTCTGCTTACCTGATTGAAAATAGTGACATGCCCGGTTTTTCCCATCAAGATCAGCAGTTGCTTGCAAAATTGATCATATCCCAGCGTCGAGAGTTGCCTGATGATCTTCGCGAGTCAGTTCCTACTCGGCAGAAAAAAATATTTTTATTAATTTCAATATTCAGGCTCAGTATCATTTTATGCCGGTCCCGCAACGATGCTTCAATACCCGATTTGGAACTGGAACTAAAAAAAACAAAAGTAGCCCGTTTAGTCCTCAGTCTGCCCAAAATCTGGCAACAAAAACACGCACTCGCGCTAAGCGACCTGCAAGCAGAAACCAGCCAACTGGAAAAACTAGGCTTTGAATTAATTCTTGAAAACGATCCCAAATGTAATTTGTCTGTATGACTTTAAATTCGAATTTAAATTGGAAACCCAGCGCCATACTCACTAATTTACAACACAGAGCCCGCCTGCTAACTGCCACCCGCAAGTTCTTTAAACAGCGCGGTGTTCTCGAAGTCGAAACCCCTATTTTATCCCACAGCGGCAACCCCGACCCGAACATCCAGAGTTTTATTACCGCCGGTAAGAATGAAATGTATCTCAGGACTTCTCCGGAATTTCCACTCAAACGATTACTGGCTGCGGGTTATGGTGACTGTTATGAGCTTGGCAAGGTTTTTCGCCAAGAAGAATCCGGGCAATTCCATAATCCGGAATTCACCATGCTTGAGTGGTACCGGGAAAATTACTCCTGGCAGGAAGTAGCTGCGGAAGTCGTCGATCTTATTTATTTTCTGGCAAGCAAAGTTAAGCAACAACATATCCGACAGTGGCCGTTAAACTGGGTGAGCTATCAGGAGTTATTTAATAATGTCACCGGATTGGATCCCTTCTCAGCCAGTCCTACCGAATTTGCGGTGCTGGCCAAAAAACACCAGCTTCACAGTCCGGAGCACCTGCAACATGACGAGTGGCTGGACTTTATCATGAGTATGATTATCCAACCCGGTCTACCCCGGGATGGCATCACCATAGTCCATGATTTTCCAGCCAGCCAGGCCGCCCTGGCAATGCTCAACCCAAAAAATCGGGAAACTGCGCTCAGGTTCGAAATCTATTTGGGCCAACAGGAGCTGGCAAACGGCTACCAAGAATTAACTAACGCCGCTGAACTGGAACAACGATTTTTGGGGGATAACCAGAAACGAAAAAAACAGAACTTGCCTGCGGTATCTCTTGATCAACACCTGATCACAGCACAAAAACAGGGCCTACCGGAATGTGCAGGTGTGGCGCTCGGTTTTGATCGTCTGGTGATGACACTAACAGACTGCCAACAGATTGCTAACTGCATTAGCTTTGACTCTAGCCGGGCCTGAGAATAGCCTGCCAGTCGTGCTCGATGGCGGTATCTGCAACAGGGTATTATCCAGCCAAATGCGGATTTCTTTTATGAACCAACACAAAGCTGTTGTATTACTCAAACCCATTAGTAAAGATTATATTCACTGGAGTTGTATCGTTGGCAGTTAATCTAATTAAATCAATTACAAACTTATGATTGCCACTACTTGCATTACGAGCTACATTAGTAAACTTAAATTGATATATACCTGTGCTTGGAAAGTTGTAGTAGCCTAAATCTATATCAGTAACTAGAAATTGCGATCTGCGGTTCTGGTCAACTGGTGAGCCTACATTAGTTCCATCTATCGATAGCTGAATTGTTCCGCGACTGATATGTGACCAGAAGTCCAGAGAGATCATCTGCTCTCCAGCTTGAGCTATAGTAACATTAAAGGTTACATAATCTCCGATGGTATCGGATTTGTACAAAAAATATTGACCATTGCTGGCCTCGGCATTATTTGAATTTAACATATCATCCCCAGATGAAGATACTACGAGCAAATCTTCTCCTTCATAGGTTATTGGTATTGCCGCCCCCGGCTCGGGCAATCTTGCTACATAGTATTCATGCGCACCAATATCTGGTTTGTTACCACTATAAGGTAGCGCTATACCCAACCCGTTAGTCCAAGAGGTGTTTTGACTTACGGTTATTCTATTGTCAGAGTAGCTCACATCTGTAATTCGAATAGGTGTATTTTGTCCCTCAAATTGGATGAGATCACCTTCCACCATCCCATATCCACCGAAGAAAAACTTTGCGTCATCTACCTGGAATACTGTTCCCGAACCTGTCGAACTAGTGATTGTAGTTAGCCAACTACCTGCATCAATCATAGGAGAAAATGCTTGTAAACGCAAAACGGAATCGCTGGCGACAGCTGCCTCATTTACAAACTTCGGGTCTATATTCATATTGGAGTTCCCACAGGTATTGTTGCTTCCTAACACAATCTGCCCACCATTGGCATTCCAGATATTATTGTTGCAAATAGAATTGCCTGAGGTAGCATCCCAGTCAACCTTAATCTCATAAGCGAATATAGTTCCGCCATTCTCATCCACGCGATTATCAAAATTCTCGGCTTTTGCTAAAATGTTGTTTATAAATACCTCGCCATTATAATCATAGGGAGGATTAGTTATTCCAGCGTACATAAAATAATTGATTATATTTCTATAATGCGTGTTGTTATATACTCGGTTGTCTAAAGCCTCAAACCTCAAACTTGTATTTTCAACATTCACCCCTCCAGTAAAAACATTACCTCTTATTATGGTATTCCTTCCACCTCCGACTACAATTTGGTTGTGGTATCTAGCTCTTTTATCACGAACTGAGCCGCAATAATTAAGCAAATAGTCTTTTCCTGCATCTAAAAAAACATTACTTTCGATTACATTACCAAACATTGGGCTAAGACCAGTCATCATACCCAGATTAGTGTGCAATTTATTTTGAAAAATATTGCTTCGGTAAATATTGTAACTTGCTTTTGACATTATTGCCTGATGGAGTGCTCCATTGCCAAAATCATTGCCCTCTATTAAGTTATAAGATGTATTAGGAGTCATATAAATAAAATCTGCAGGACCTCCTGAGTTAGTATCAACAGCACTAACATTACCGGGTACCACAAAATCACTTGTACGACTACAGGTCCCTAAAAATGAATTATTTAAAATTGTATTGCGAGTAGTTCCATCTCGCATACTAATACCATCCCAATTATAAGCCGTCTCAAACACACTGTTTTTTATAGTGTTATTGGAGCTCCCATTATCTAAAACCACCCAAGCTTTACTTGTTCTATAACAATATATTCCATCTACTACAATGTAGTCTTTTTTATCTAAAACAACACAATTTCTTAGTCCATCAAATACAACCTTTTCACCTTGGTATCTTTGAAAGGTTATTAGACTCCCAGAGGTGCCCGAATTATTAGGTCTTATAGTCGTATTGTAATCTCCACCTCTCATATAAATGATATCGCCAGGTTGGGCATTGGCGTTGGCTGTGCTTATTGAGGCTGCTGCACCACCAGATAAAGGGGCTGAGTTCTGAGCTTGGCTCCATGGAGAGCTACCATTGTTATCAACCCAATAAACACCTTGTCCATTAGCTAGATTGTAGGTAAACAATATAAGAATTGTTATTGTTAAACTTGTAAAGTTGACTTTCATAGTATTTGACCTTTAGTTAGCCCCCTATATTACCCCAATCCCTAGAACTTATGATAGGGTTTCTGGGCGTATGAGTTAAATTGAAAAGTGGTGTATCCTGTTGATGGGGTACAGTTCTTACGCCCCGGATCATAATTGTAAAGCCCCCCTGTGCGTCAACCTGATCCCAGACCCCCAATCCCCAGATAGAAACACATATGCTGCACATGATATCGCGCCTCTATCTGGGGATTGGGGCATACACACTCTGTTTGGGGTAACATAGATTTCAGAGTGGGGTTTACCTTTGCACTTACACTTTACCACCATGACGGGCCATCGTAGCCGCTGCAATTGCGGTTCCTAGTTCCCAGCCATCATCACCTGTTGTTCTTTCCCGTGCTACGGTTAGGCGCGAAAAATCAGAGAAATAAAATTTCCCGTAACGCATGCAAATCAGCAATACGGTTTCCTTTGCATGCGTTGCGCGGTTACGAGAAGACATACAATACCGGATTCAGGTAAAATCTAGCGACTGATCATTTAGGAAACCAGCTCAATGGATGTGGCTAAAGTAGAAGTCCAACCCCTTTGGCACCTTGAGGACTGGGCCGGCGAGCTACCCGCTAGTTTGTCGCGGCAACTAACAACCCAGCGGCACATTCCAGTTCTGATAGCCTCTTGTAACGAGGCTATTATCGGCTGGAGTAGTCTGAATGACCGCAGCAACAAACTGGTCGAACTCTATGTTGAACCCGAGCATCGGCGCTGCGGCATAGGTACTCGATTATTTCGCTGCCTGGTAAGTCTGATGCTAGATTATGGTGTAGCAGAGATACGCCTACCTTCAGAACTGATAGACCATTCTACCGCTCGCCATTTTCTTGCCAGTATCCATGCATGCGCTACAAACCTAAGCCCTGCCCTCAGCCTGACAAGCTGGATGCCGGGTTCCCAGCAGCGAATTCACCGCCTGCACAAAACTTTGGACATCCCCCTAAACTATGGTATTAGCCGGGGGCTGCGTCTGTATGAAGATGCCAATGAGCTGACTGAAATCGGACTGGACTGCTGGCAAAGGCCTCAACAGATGTTACCCCGTGCGGCCGCCGCATGGACGCTTATGCAACATAGTGCAGTCAATGATAATGTCAGCCTGATACCAGTCTCCGCCTTCCGAAGCATCGACTATCAAAACCGTCTGATTAAACGCAAACTTGCTGCTGGCCAAAACATAGAAAATGTTTTGAAGGTTTCAGCGGCCCCCGGTTTCAGCGAGCACCACACGGGTCGAGCTATCGATATTACCGATGGCATTTGTACGCCATTAGAAAATGAATTTGCTGATTGCAAAGCTTTTAAATGGCTAAATTTTAATGCGGAAGACTTTGGTTTTTATCTATCCTATCCGCAAGATAATCCCTATGACATTATTTGGGAACCCTGGCACTGGTGCTGGCGCGAGAATTAACCCCAACCACACACAACTTTTCAACTGTGCAATTGCGCGTGATAGCTGCCGAGGGCAACTAACTGTCCGGGAAACAAGCCGGAAAACCGAGAAAAGGTAGTTGCGGCTGCTTTGCCTGAAAGCTGCTGGTAAACAATGGAGCGAGATAGTGAGAGGAATAAATCAGTCTCCCGCTTTGGTAGTGGCGGGCTTTGTTTAAGTCCGGAAATAAAGCGGCCCAGCTGCTGATCCTTAGCAATTAGATGCCGGGCCGCTAACTTTCTATCGTAGTTGATTTTACTCAAACTATGCGTTGACTTATGGTGAAGGTGGTTGGAAATCAGTCACTATCACCGCATTATTAACACCATCATCTTCGCCTAAAGGCAGTTGGTGGTACTGGTTGGTTAACCAGCGACCCAGTTGATTGGAATACCAAGGATGCAGGAAGATACCATTGTTTCCACCCGGTAGTATTTCATGCCCATCAATACCCATCGGGTCCATGATGCCCCAGAAACGCCGTGCTGGCCCATTGAAAAACATAAAATCATTCAAGTTTTCAGCTCGTGGAGAATGGTGTGATGCATCAACTGCACCGTAACCACCGGATCTTGCCACTCCGGGCAAATCAGGTCCAAGCTGTGAAAAACCACCACCATTGGGTATGTTGAATGGATCAGAACCAAAGGCGTGCCGGAACACGATGCGGTGCAACTTGCCCCAGCGATAATCATCCTGATTAGTTGAATTAGCAAAGGCCGGGGCAAATTCATCTGATGCTAAACGGTCCAAAGAGTCCTGCAGACTTTTAAGTAAAATCATGGTCAGGGCTTCTGCTGGGGAATTAGCATCCGGGGCATTGATAAACGGAATACCACTGATACCAACGCCACCTTGCTCTGGGAATACTTTCAATAAATGAATCAGATTATTCCACTGCTGGCCACTGCTGGGTTTAAAATCACCTAGACCAATAAAGTCCAGCGTGCCGTCAATACTGTTTTTCAGAAACTGGCTACGGAACATGGCATAGATTGTGGCTGCTACACTATTGTCAATTTCCTGCTGAGTCGGTAGCGGAAGATTATTAGGATCATCCCCTGGATCATAACCTTCCTGGATACCCGTTGGGCTGCTGTAGTCCCAAGCGAGCAGGCGATTGATGGCTTCACCCAGTGGGTGTTGCGCTGGTAAACCAGCAGCCAATAGATAAGGCTCAATTAAGCCAATAACAATTTCCGCATCCAGCAACTGATGATTGGATTGCAATTCCACCATATTCGCGCCATCAATTGGAATTGTATTATCCAATAATGCACGCAATTCGCGGTCAATACGCCCCAAACGGAAATCAGAGTATTTATCGTTCAGATAATAAATGCCACCGCCCGGGCGTAGCTGGTTCAGCGGGTTATTGTCAATGGTTACGCCAATTGGGTCGTTGTTGGCGTTAGCAATATAGCCTGAGGGCGGATTGATTACCTGCGGCATTTCTGCAAACGGCAAAATTTCAAACGGCAGTGCTTGATGTGGTTGCGGGTTGGTTACCGGCATCCATTCATTATCAGCAGCACCCGTACCATCACGAATTATCCAGGGTGGCGCACCATCTACAATACCTTTTTGCAGATCAGAGCGAATGGGCATTTCCGCACCGGAAAAGTAGGCTATGTTGCCGTCAATATCTGCATAACCAAAGTTTTGCGAACCGATATCAAAGTGCTGCAATGCGGCTTTGAAATCATCCATCGAACGGGCATGGTTCATTTCTAGGAATGCCTGCAGTTCAAAAGTTGCACCCCAGCCCGCGTACTGAACCGAAAGTCCGCCGCTACCGTCGGTGTTTACAATTGGACCATTATTACGCCGCGGTACAACAAAGGTGATTCCGCCGGCGTCATAACCCACCTCAGCGCGCTCGGTATTGCTCATTTCACCATCACCCACCTGATTCACATAATAACTCTGGAAGATAACTTTTAATGGCTCTGCCTCACCCTTATACATGGTATGAGTGGGTAGCCCAAACTTATTCAGCTGAAACTCTTCGAAAAAAGTATCGGTTTGATCCAAGGGGTTAACCGAGGATCCCCAACAAAGGTAGGAGTTACAACCCTGAACTACTCCTGGTATCCCAGCAAAAGCAACACCACTAGCTGACCAGTCGGTATCTTTGTAAACTAGACTTACCTCATAAAAAATAGAGGGCGCACCCAATGAAAGATGCGGGTCGTTCATCAACATAGCATGGCCACTGGCGGTCTTGTCACCACTGATCACCCACCAGTTTGTGCCATTCTCACCTTTTACATCACGCATGTCGGTGTCCAGTAGCGGGACACCGATAGTCTTGGCTTTAAGGTCTGCCGCCAAATCAATAACCTGCTGACTTAACCTGAAGTTATTAGAAAAAATGGTTTTTAATGCAAATTTCCGCTGTTTCCGGGCAACTTTCTTGGAAATATTTTTATTGCCAGCTGCTGCGGTCGCTCCACCTACGCCACCGATAGAGCCAAGAAAGCCATCGATAGTTGTTGTTTTATCCGGGTTATCCTTACGCATCAGATCTTCTGCATACAGTGCCAGACCATTGAAACCACCAATTTCACCCGCCTGCTGGTAAGCTCCCAGAAGGATAGTTTCATCAGTATCGAGCCTAAATCCGAGTTGAAATGCCAATACTTTGGTTATTAGTATCGAATCAACCGGCGTCCAACGCTGGGCCTTATCAATTTCCAACACGCTGTATTCAGGTGGTAGGTTATTGTTTTCCAGCCAGGCATTCACACCATTGGCATAGGCCTGTAGAACACCTTTAACCTGGGCATTTTGTTGTTTAAAAGTGGCTACTGCCGCACGCCCCAACCCCAGGGTACGCAGTTGGATATCACTGGCCAGTGCAGCTCCACCCATGATTTCGGCAAGTGTTCCACCTGCTGCACGACGGTTAAAGTCCATCTGGAAAAACCGCGCTGACGCTGCGTGATAACCCTGAACAAAGGCAACATCCAGTTCATTCGCTCCAACAACTGTCGGAATACCATCAGCATTTTCATACATGGTTGCCGGTGCAGTAAGACCCGGTAAGGTTAAGGTGTTGGCGATTGAATGGGTTGCTAACAAGCCACCAAACAGCAAAGCAATGCTGCACACCAGAATATTTTTTCTATATGTCTTCATTGAAAACTCCCGTCTTTAAAATTAGCCCGCCTTTAAATTAGATCGGTTTTATAACAACCTGAATAGATTTAAGGGGTAACTATTCACTATATCCACAGTAAGACTGATACTTATTATGTGTGGATTGAAAAACTGTTGAACTACACAGAATACCACAAGTTGCAAATCACAAGCACATATCTTCTTTTTATTCAGGCTGGTTAGAACTATATATTTTTGTTACGCCATGCTGCAAACACCAGCAGCAACCAAGCACCTACCAGAAGTACGCCACCTATCGGAGTTAAAATAGTTAAGAACTTTATTCCGGTCAGCAAGAACAGATAAAGGCTGCCGCTGAAAAATAGAACACCAAATAGCAAAACTTTACTCACCAAGCGGAAACTTCGTAATTCGATCAACACAGAAACCGCCAAAGCCATCAGCAACACAGCATGCACAAGCTGATAGAAACTGGCCATTTTCCAGGTTACTAATTGTGCCGGAGTTAAAATGGCTTTTAATCCATGCGCGCCGAGTGCGCCGGCTAAAACCGCAGTTGCTCCCAGCAGTGCTGCAATGATGATCCAGGGTTTTGCGTGAGTTGAAACACTATTCATTATGCTCTCCTGCGAGAGATTTTATCGCCTGCACATATAACGCCGTTCTCTGTGTACTCAGGTGATAGTGGCGAATGGATAAATGTTGATTCATTGTTTTCACCAACGCCGCATTCAAACCTTGTGGATCGTTTATCGCCATTAAGCTAGCCCAACTACCGTTTTCATCCGGGAAAAGTGAAAGCTTAATCGCGGTGCCATCGAATAAGCCGAAGACCAGAGTATATGCAGCTGGCCCAAGGGTGGTATCAGCAGCCGATTCTACTGCATCAAAGTTCAATTGGGTCAACCCGAACACCAGTTGATTCACTGAATGGGGTAATTGTGTCACATCACTTTGATCATTACTTTCGCCAGTCCCCAGAGACAACTCCTCTTCGTGGCTGTTGCGCTGAAGAAAATAACGACTACCATCATTTGAGTTAATAGTGATAGATGCAACGCCGTTAGCCGGCAAATCAATGATTTCCCGATCCATCCAGCCAAGAGCATCACGGGGCAAATCAAGCACTTGGTCCACCCGCATGACCGCTTGAGCCGGTCTGTTGGCAGCACGCCAATATTGTCCCTGTTGATTTTTGCTCTTGTCACCGATTAGCAACTCTATGATATCCTCACCTGTGTCCAGCACCAGCAATGTTCCCCGAGCCTGTGGTGTACCAATATCATCAACACCCAGATGTTTATACCAATTTTTTTCCGTGGTTTTTTGTTCTAATATTTTGGCGTTTTTTAGGCTATCCATCAGCGTCCCCATTAACTCAGGATTCGCCGGCAATTTTGTCGGGGAAAGCAACTGCCAACGCCCACCTTCCAGCAAAAGGCTCAGCAACGGATCAACACCGTGTTGGCTGACTGTAATTTGCGCTATTTTGCTGACATCATATGCAGGGAAAAACTGTTCTTTACTGAACCGGTCGTGTGAATTCGCTACTGGTTGTGGTTCGCACGCCAACAGGAAAACCGGCAAGAATAGACAAACCACCCATTTTCGCTGTACCAACATTAGCGTGAATTTGTTCTGCGTCGCCAAAAATAAAGCAGCGACAACCCGGCCACCAGTGCCGGGATTAACAATATATTGATCACTTTCAGGCGTGTTCCCAGCTTGCGAATCTCCTGATTCAAGCTCTGCTGAACCTGCCGCAACTGCTTGCGGGTTGCCAAGCGTTGTTCTATAAACCGCTGAATCTCGGCTTCCTGTTCTGAGTTTGTCAGCGCTCCTGAATCCTCCGGGTTTTGCATGCTTTGCAAGCGGGTTTCTATCAGTTGCAATTCCTGTTGTAATACTTGCTCGCGCTCGTGCAGCTGTTGCTCAGCGGCAAAACGCATCTGCTCTACCCGCGAAAAAGGCCGCTGGGTAACTTGCCGTGCACGAATTGAAATCAGCGCTTCAGAACCAAGTAGATTGTCCACTGCATTAACCACAAGATTGCCGTTATCGGCAAAGGCTGAACTGACTGATTGTTGAAAAAACGCCTGATGTTGAACCCAGAACCTGTCATCCAATAAATCGGAGTCTGCGAACACAATCATTTGTAGGGGTTGCACAGCCGCCTGCAAATGCGGGGGTTTTTCTTCCGTCTCAGACTCACCCTCAGCAACTATAGCTGCCGGAGGAGCTAATACCGCAGACACTAGCCCCTGATATCTAGCAGCGAGTATATAAGAGTCTCCTGTAGCTAAGAAATCACGCATTAAATCAGCGGGGTCATCCAGATTTTCAAGTTGTTCCAGTTTTAATAAACCCGCGTTTTCAGATGTAAACAGCAGCGGAGAAAGCGAAAGCTTGGCATTCTCCCGAACTTGCAGGTAACCGCTGGATGATAGATTGATAACCTCCAGCTCCGCACTAACAATATCTTCCTGATTCATACCACTAGCAGGCACACCCAATATAGCCAGGTGTCGAACAGGTTTTTGACCCTCTGCAAAATTCACCTGCAATGCATACTCAAGATCTGCCACTATCTGCCGCGAATCAAAACCGATACCCCAATGTTCGAGCAAAACCTCAAGCCCACTCACCTGGTCCAACTCCCCACTGCTGGTTGGCATGCGCTCGGCCAACGGGTCAAGAAAAAGCAACAAACGACCACCACCGAGCAGGTACTGCTCTACCGAAAAAGCCATCTGTGCTGAAAGGCCTCGAGGTGCAGCAATAATCAGCAGATCCAACGCATCCGGCAGTTCAACCGAATTTGCCGGTATCGCCAACATCTCATAAAGTTGATCGAGCTGGCGGTAGAACTCCCAGCCCGGGCTGGTTTGCCCAGTCATTGGGTCAGCATGAGGCACCACTTGCAACTGACTTAACCAGCCTATCCGTAATGGCTCTGGACTTGCCAGACCTGAAATCATTTTTGCTAGGTCATATTCCAGAAACAGCGCCTTGTCCGGCTGTAAAAATGGCATTACCTGCAGGCCATCCAGCTCATTACCGGCAACCAAGCCTAGGTAAAGCTGTTCCCCCGTTGGTAATGGTACCGCTTGCAAGCCAAGTGCGGTGGCGTCATCTTCAGCTTCGGAAAAGGGTTCAGGGTCGATTTTTTCCAGTTTTAAGCGACCACCGGAATGTTGGCGCATTTCCTGGAGAACATTCCAAACATCATCGGCATATTGACGAATTTGCGGCAGGCTCTTACTTGCAGTTTCAGAAAAATACAGCCGCAAGTGAATACCCTGAGGTAGTTCAGCCAGAATTTTGCGGCTGCCCTCACTCAAGGTATATTGCTGATTTTCAGTCATATCCAGCTGCCAACCAGAGAATACCGAAGGCGCCAGTACACTATAAGCCACTAGACTCACCGCTAGAATAGTCAGCAAGGCCACACTACCGAGACGGGAGATAAAACCGTGCCTATTTTGTGGCTTAGGCTTTAGCATCAGTTTGATCTCCGATTATTTAACACCACTACCGTGGCATACAACCAAAACAGGATCATCAGAATAAAATACAGCATCTCATACCAGGCAATTACCCCTCGCTGGAAGCCGTTAAAATGATTGATCAAGCTAAGCCTAGCAATACCATCAATCCAGAATTGCGATAACCAACCATCAAAAATATTCAAAATCATCGGTAGACCGGTAAGCATTAAAACAAAACTTGCCACTAGCGTCAGCACGAAGGCAATCACCTGATTGCGACTCAGAGCTGACATGCAGGAACCAATAGCCAGCAAGCTCCCTGCCAATAACCAACTACCTAGGTAACTGCTCATAATGCGACCATTATCAGCTTCACCCAAATAATTCACTGTGAACCAGATTGGCACGGTTAATAATAACGCCAAACCGAGAAACAACCAGGCGGCAATAAACTTACCTAACACCGCTTGCCAGGGGGTAAGCGGCAGGGTCAATAACAACTCGAGGGTACCGGAATGACGCTCTTCAGCCCATAATCGCATCGACAACGCGGGAACCAGAAATAGGTATAACCAGGGGTGGAACTGGAAAAAAGGCTGTAAATCTGCAATTTGGCGTTCATAAAACCCGCCCAGATAAAAACTGAAAGCGGCAGCTAAAACCAGAAACACCACTAAAAAAACAAATGCAATGGGTGTGGTGAAATAAGACAACAGTTCCCGACGAATTATAGTGGTTACCGTTTTCATTGCTCCGCCCCGGTAGTAACTCGGCGGAAAACATCGTCCAGCCGGCCTTCTTCCAAGCGTAGACTCTGTAGATTCCATTGCTGTTTTTCTGCCAAATTTGTGATCAGAGGTAATAGTTTTGCGCCCTTGCGGGGAAAAATTGTCAACTCATGATCTTTTAACTCTACTTGAGCGGCCTCCGGCAAATCGCTGAGTTCGGTGGCCACCGGCTGGGGGTTATCAACCCGCAATGTAACCGCCTGATAATAACGCGAGGTTTGCAGCAAACCTTCGGGGCTGTTGTCCGCTTTCAGCTCCCCGCCGGCAATAATCATCACCCGGTTACACAGCGCAGATACTTCTCTGAGAATATGAGTTGAGACGATAATCAGCTTATCATCCGACATATTCCGAATCAGCTGGCGCACATCGCGCTTCTGATTAGGATCCAGACCATCGGTTGGCTCATCAAGGATTAACACAGCGGGGTCATGTATCAGCGCCTGGGCGATACCCACCCGGCGGCGATAACCTTTCGATAAGGTATCAATTGTCTGCCCAGCTACATCAGTTAAAGACAGGCGTTCTAGGGTTTCACCCAGCCGGGTGGTCAATTCAGCCCGTGGAATATTGCGTATCCTGGCAATAAACAGCAGAAACTGCTGGACTGTCATCTCTAGATATAAGGGCGCACCTTCCGGCAAATAACCTAGGCAACGACGGGCTTTCAGAGCATCTGCCTGCACATCATAGCCCTGAATTAAGGCCGTGCCTTTGCTTGGTGTGAGGAAGCCTGTGAGCATCCGCATGGTGGTCGATTTGCCGGCACCGTTGGGGCCCAGAAAACCCAACACCGTGCCTTTTTCGAGGCTGAAGCTAAGATCTTTAACGGCCTCGATAGAACCAAATGATTTATATAAAGAACGCGCTTCTAGCATTATTTAGTGACTCTTTAAATGAATGACATACCCACATTGGGAAGGAACTCTCAACCAGCATAAACCAGCAAACAAAAAAGTTGAATATATCGCTTTCATAATACTGTAATTCAGGCTATGGTTCTGCCACTAGTATAAATTAAGATCACCTTGTGGAACTAACTGAATATCATTATCTGCCTGATGGGCTGCTTGAGCGATCTGCATCCTCGTTGTATCGGCAACTGGATGGACCGACATTAATTCATCTTCCCGGTATCCGTCAGCAACCGCTATTTATTTCTGTGCTGCAACATGGCAATGAAGATACCGGCTGGGAGGCTGTGCGCCGACTGTTAAAAAACCATTCTAGTTTTGAACCGCTACCGCGGTCAATCTCACTTCTCATCGGCAATGTAGAAGCCGCGCGGTTTAACAAAAGACGACTCGATACACAGCTGGATTTTAATCGCTGCTGGCCGCAGAAAAATACCAGTGAAAATCAAAGCGACATCCATAATATCTTCCGTCAAGTGTACGATATCATGCAGGCTAAAAACCCATTTGCGGCCATCGATATTCATAACAATACTGGCTTAAACCCGCACTATGCAGCCATCAACCAACTTGATAACCGCTGTTTCCGCCTGGCCGCGCTATTTTCCAACACGGTGGTGCACTTCACTATTCCCGAAGGTGTATTGTCGAACGCTTTTTCGAATTTCTGCCCGGCGGTTACTCTTGAGTGCGGACTGGCAGGAAACATCCACGGTACAGATCACACCCTAGCCTATTTAGAGTCCTGCCTACATTTAGCCCACTTAGATGACATCCCCCTGCCGGGTGGTGAGATGGGTCTATTCCATATGGTGGCTACCGTTAAAGTAGCTGCGAATCTGGATATCGGTTTTGGCGGCAGTGATCACGAATTGTCATTAATCGACGACATTGATCACATGAATTTTCGCGAACTGGAGGCCAACACCCTACTTGGCTATACCCATGATAAGACTACCCTGCCATTCATAACCACAGATATGCATGGCAAGGATGTCAGCGGGAAATTCTTTTCATTTACAGGCGGTGAAATCCGCACAACCCGCCCGATTATGCCATCCATGCTGACCATGGATCAAAAAGTGATTCACCAGGACTGTCTATGTTATTTAATGGAACGCATGGACCCTCAGCACAGCCGCGCCGGGCACGATGAACCGCTACCGGAGCTTACAGGTTTAGAAGTTTAGAGGGAATCGATACCTGATTCCTGAGACCTGACCTGTTAGCACTACATGACTTCTTACACTGGTCTATAAGTACATGCACTGGCAATATTGATTACGATCGATTAAACGGGAGAGGCACTATGACTTTATGGACCATGATTACATTAATAGCTGTTGCCGGTATTATTGCGGGTGTTTTTGAGAGTTACAACAAGACCAAACGCCGTGCAGCCAGCAATGAGGGACTGGATGCATTAACACAGCGTATGGATCGACTGGAAAGCGAGCTGAAAGGCCGGATTGAAACCCTGGAAGCTATTATTACCGATAGGCGCAGCAATCTTAAACGTGAATTTGACTACCTTGATAAAGCCTCATAATTTTCATAAGGTAGGTATTGGGGTGAGCTCTGGAGTGGACACTGGAGCTCACCCTGAAATCTTCCGCTAAATCAGTTTTAATTCAAAAGCCTTCAACACGGCTCGGGTACGGTCACGCACCCCCATTTTTGAGAGAATATTCGAAACATGATTCTTCACAGTGCCCTCAGCCACATGCAGGGCGTTAGCGATTTCCTTATTGCTATAGCCACCCGACATCAAACGCAGAATTTCTGTTTCCCGTTCGGTCAGTGGATCGGGTTGTTCCAGGCTCATAAATTCAGGGTTTGAATTTCCCAGACCTTTTAATAAACGCTCGGTTAATACAGGCTTGACGATTGACTGACCCGCGTGCACCTTTTCGATGGCATCCACCAATACTTCCAAGGAAACATCTTTTAATAAAAAACCACGCGCTCCCGCTTTAATTCCAGCCAACACCAGTTCCTCATCATCAAAAGTGGTGAGGATGATCGTTGGTGGTAATTGCTTGCTTGCAGAAAGATGTTGCAATACATCAATCCCGTTAAGACCCGGCATGCGCATATCCAGCAAGACAACATCGGGGGCTATCTGAGGAATTTTGTCGATGGCTTCCTGACCATCAACCGCCTCACCGATCACTTCGATGTTCTCGGCAAGTTCGAGTAAACTCTCAACGCCCTTGCGTACCAGATTCTGGTCATCAACCAACATTACTTTAATCATTGAATAACACCTATTTGCGTGATCATTAAAATTTCAGTTCGCGTATATTATAGGGTAGTTCTATTAATTCTGGATGTGTCAGATTGAGATCCAAAACTTGTCGATTCAAGGCGTGAAATGCAGTTAATGCTTGCTATTGACAAGTTTTACACCAAAAGTAGGCGCTTTAGGCGACGCCGAAGCGGCGGGTTCTGGTCTCAAGATGCGCGTTCATTGAATTAATAGAGGTGCCCTATAGACTTCTTGTTGGCAAATTAACTGTGAGCACAAAGCCCTGCCCCGGAATTGATTGTATATCAAGTGTACCGCCGAGTAACTCAACGCGTTCTTGCATACCCTCAAGGCCGTTACCCATTTTCAATTCCTTACTGCCAATACCATCATCAACAGCAGTCATCTGTAGACTATTTTCCAGCATTTCAACCGAAATCCAGAGGTTTTTAGCCTTCGCATGTTTTACACAATTGGTAACCGCTTCCTGTACACAGCGTAAAATAATTTGCGCCTGCTGCGGATCCGTTAAAGTAAGGCTGGGGGGTATATCCAGATGTACTTCTGGTTCCGGTACACCGGTAGTCAGTGCAAGCAACACCTGTTGCAGGTCTACACGATCATCTTTACGCATTTCGCTAACCACTTCGCGTACATCAGCCAATAGTAACTTGGCAAGAGAGTGTGCCTGCTGAACATGCCCAAGCACTTTACCATCAACCAGATGAGTTACCACTTCAAGATTAAGGGTCAATGCAGTCAGGTGGTGGCCCACCAAGTCATGTAATTCCCGGGCTATTCGCACACGCTCGGCAATCCGGGTGTTTTCCGCCAATAAAGACTGGGTGGCGCGTAATTCTGAGTTAACACGGGCCAGTTCTATACGCGCGCGAATATTACGCAAACCAACCAGACCTGCCATAAATGCAAATAATGAAACCCCTAAAAACATGCCCGCCAACATAACCGCGCCCGTTGAGGTTACTCCGGGGATCAGATTAATCACAATTGCCAGCGCAATATTCTGCCCCAGCAACCAAGCAAAACTGGCGGCCAGCGGCAGCATCCAGGGAAGTAATCCCGCCACAATCAGCAAAAGTATTCCGGCCACCGCGGTCTGACTGAGGTGGCCGATCATCAGTGCTGAAAAGGTCATTAACGCTAGCGTGATAAGACTTTCAACAACGGGCCTTCTTTTCGGCAATTGGCGGGCGAAATACCAATACGCGGCACCGAATAGCAAATGCAGCAACAGCCAGGCGAGCAACACAACGGGGGGCAAGGGATTCGGATAAATCCAGTAATGGAATACCAATGGTATTGCTGCACAAATCCAAGTTACCAGCCCGGCATACTTCAACAAATCTATCGGCGCATAGTTACCGACGAAGTGTAATTTGTGTGTGTGATTGGGAAAAGAATGAGCCATTACCTGCTTATGTTACCGAATTAGAAAATAATTGCATATGAAAAAAGTCATAGGGTTAAAATAAAGGCTGCATAGGTACCACGAAATTAGAGTGTGAATAAAACCCAATGAGTGAAAACCCACAGTCTAATCCCTGCCAACCGGTGATGCTTTATAGCGAGGTCGATCAGGGCGATTTAGTCAAATTACTGCAAGACTACCAATTAGACCTTAAAGTTGCCGATTCCAAAACCATTCCCGGCAGTTTCTGGGGCGATGAAGAAGCCGGCCTGATCGGCTCTAAGCTCTATGTGCGTGCCGATACCCCCCTGCACTCCTTGTTGCACGAAACTTGCCACTATATTTGTATGGACCGCGAACGCCGCGAGAACTTGCATACTAATGCCGGTGGTGATTATGACGAAGAAAATGCTGTGTGTTACCTGCAAATCCTGCTTGCCGATGGTTTACCGCCCTGCAGCAGACAACAAATGTGGCTGGACATGGATAGCTGGGGCTATAGTTTTAGGTTGGGGTCGGCCCAGGCATGGTTTGAGGGCGATGGCGAAGATGCTCGCCAGTGGTTGCTCGATCATAAAATAATTAATCTCGATTCCCAACCAACTTATCAACTACGCTAAATATGTGTGCAGGATAGCCCACATGAAGCCCTCCAGCCCAAAACCCCTATATCGGGCATGGATTAATTTTGTTGACTTTTAACCACAGTCACTTGTTAGCTACTATGCTCATGCAGCCGACCATCTACATATTTGTGTAGGATGCTGGCAACCAGTGTTTGGTAAGGTATGCCCTCTGCAAGTGCTTTTTTTTGCAATCCTCGAAGGTCTTTAGATGGGAGCCGGATGTTAATCCTGGCATCTTTCTTAAACATGGCTGCCGCATAATTCTGGTGCCTTTTCTGTATATCGCTGGCATCCTTTACTCGCTTAACTTTACCCGACTCAATTGCTGCGAGAATTTCACTTTCTTCTTGATCAAACTTTTTCATTTCTCAATACCTCGATAAGCCTTGGTTGCCCTTCGGCTTGGAATGATGGTCTTCAGAAAGACCTCTTCTTCCGATTCGACAAACGGAACTAAGTAAACATAATCTTCAATAACGATCATATGGCTTTGCTGGCCGGGATAACGCACTTGATTTGGATGCTCAATTGTTTCGAGGATGTCACCTGCCATGATATGGAAAACCACATCTTCAAATGTAATGTTTCTCTCAGCTTTCAAAAGAGTGTTTTTTTCTGCGTTCCACGAAATCACTTTCATGCGCCTATTCCAGCACATCGTGTGCCGTTTGTACTCCACGAAGAACGGTTCAAATAACGGCGCTCGGGTCTTTGCGCGTCCATCGCCTAAAGCACGCGAATTTTATTTGCTTGTATAAGGACTCTCTAAGCAGCCGGTTTAAATGTGATTTCGAGGGAGATTTCGAGGAGGATTTCGAGGGCAGACACTCGGCTTGTTACTCGGCTTTGATTTCGAGTGATTTCGAGGACAGACACTCGGCAAAGACATTCCCTTTTTTGCCATGTGCCCGTCCTTGGGGTTCATCCTTGGGGTTCGTCCTTGGGGTTCGTCCTTGGGGTTCGTCCTTGGGGTTCGTCCTTGGGGTTCGTCCTTGGGGTTCCCTGTCCTTGGGGTTCCTTGGGGTTTGCACTTCAAACCACTGCAGTGAGCGGCAGTCCGGAAAAAATGTTTGAAACAGGCACCCGGTTAAAGTATTCCGTTATTTATCGCCCAACGCTATAACCTCACTCTTTTCTTAATCCTACTCAAGCCAACCGGAGTTACCCCTAAGTAGCGTGCAAGGTCGTTCTGGGTGACAGATTCAAGTATCCTTGGGGAGTCCATTTCTAGTTTTCTATATCTATCTTCTGCTGACATACACAAGAACTCAAATTCTCTTTTTTCTTTCTTCATTGAAAAATTCAATAGCAGTTCGATCATGCTATTGGCGATGAGGTGATCGGTTTTGCAATGGCTATAGATAACCGAGAATGGAATTTCAACCAGATTGGAGTCTTCCAGGCAAACTAGGCTGAAGGAACAACTCTCACCCTTGTAGGCAGAAGACAAGCTTCCAATGACATCGTTGGTCAGAAGAAATGACTTAACAAACTCTTTGCCTTCCTCAGTAATGTAGTACGCCTTCAGTAACCCAGACTTAATAAAATATATTGAAGTGTTAGAGCTGCCCTGAACGAAAATGTGATCGCCTTTCTTTTTATTAACTATCTTACCGTTGGTTTCAATAAGCTCCGTAAAATTCATAGATTTTAACCTTGGTTAATGATTTTCGTCGTTTATGGTTCTAATATTGATGGAGGTTAAGTTAGAAACAATTCTATGCTAAGCGTGAGGATAGTACTATGAAAATAAGTGGCAAGCAGATCGTTATTACCGGGGGGACATCGGGTATAGGGCTGGAAATTGTAAAACAACTTTATTCAAACAACACGCTTATTGTTATATCTAAGAACAATAGAAGTCTTGATGCATTAGCAGAGAAGTTCGACGGTATAGTCACCTATCAAGCGAATTTATCTTTCCTAAGTGAGGCCGAGGCTGTGGCGAACTCAATTGCTGGTAGGTTTGATTCGATTGACATACTCATAAATAATGCCGCATCTCAATACACGCCTATGTTTTTGGATGATGGGTTTTTTTACGAGAGCATAAGCAAAGAAATTACTTTAAATTTCACCAGTATATGTTGCCTTATTTACCTGTTGCTGCCTTCGTTAATTCATAGATCACCAGCTGTAATTCTAAATATAAATTCGGGCTTAGGTCTGGTTCCTAAAACTTCGTCAGCTATTTATTGTGGAACAAAGGGTGCGCTCAACTTATTTTCCCAGTCACTAAGGTACCAACTGGAAGATACGAATGTGGGTGTTCAGCAGGCATTTCTTCCGCTGGTTGATACAGCCATGACTAAAGGAAGGGGAAAAAACAAACTAACTGCGACGGCAGCTGCCAGCAAGATTATTCGTGGTATGGAACAAGGTGTAGCAGAAAACGATATTGGCAAGGTCAAGTTATTGAGAGCCTTGTTGCGTATGTCTCCTTCGCTTGCAAGGCGTATTTTGAAAAACAGTTAAGTTTATCAACACAAGGTATTAATGAAAAATGAAATCACTAATTAAATTGCTTCTAATTATTTCAGCCGTGTTTGCATCGACTTTTATAATTATTAAATTATCTGGGGTACTCACACTAGAGCAGATAGAAGGCTGGTTTATCCATGCGAAAAATATCTCACCAACCCATTTGGGTACTATAATCGCAGTTATCTTATTTGCTGATCTGTTTGTGGCAATTCCAACATTAACGGTAGTTATTCTTTCTGGATATTTTTTAGGCCCTGTTTATGGCGCAATAGCGGCGTTAACTGGAACTATGTTGGCTGGTATTTCCGGCTACATTATTAGTCGTTACTATCGAAATGGAATCATCTCTTTTTTAATAAAGGATGAGAAAAAGCGTAACGATGCCATATCTGCTTTTGATCAAAGCGGATTCATAATGATTATTCTTTCCCGGGCTGTCCCTATCCTGCCTGAAGCAACCGCCTGCCTTGCGGGCATGACAAATATGAACTTTTGGAAGTTTCTTCTGGCTTGGTGTATAAGCACAATACCTTATACACTTATTGCCACATACGCGGGTTCAATTAGCACTCTAAATGACCCTAAACCGGCAATATTAGCAGCCATTTCAATTTCCTCAGTTCTATGGATATCCTGGTATCTCTTTCATCGACTGAGAAATAAAACAGTCGGTAAAACCCGACTGTAAGATACTTTATTCCAGTTTTGTTGGCATAGATCCGCTTTTAAATTTGGTAAAGTTTGAAACAGTAAAGTTTGTAAAAGCTTACGAGAAAAGCTTTGGGCAGGTGGTCAGTAATAGATTTCCAGTTTTTACCACGGGAGGAAATCTCACATTTCTTACATTAGCGTGGGTGAGCTTACTTAATCAAAGATTTGGATAGACACACCCAGTAGAAGCATTCCCACCATTTCTCATCATTCACTTTCACTACCATTTATGCTACATATATACAGTATTATTGTACCATCCAATAAAGAGGTGAATTATGCAAAACATAAATATCAGCGACTTCAGGGCCAATTTGTTGAGTTACCTGCAAAAAGCCCATGATGGCGAAGAGCTCACAGTAAAATTGGGGGGTATTGCTAGCTTTGATATAAACGACTAATAATTTGGCGTGAACCAAGTGACTCAACCGCCAGTCAAACCCCTACACCAAAAACTGTAATTCAGCCAGATTGCGATACAATTCATTACTTTCGATAAGCTTATCGTGTGAACCCTCGGCGACCACCCTACCTTCATTCATTACTACAATCCTGTCAGCTTTACGCACAGTAGCTAATCTGTGTGCGATCACCAGTGTGGTTCGATCCCGCATCAACTCATCTAATGCCTGCTGTACCAGTTTTTCACTGCGGGCATCCAGTGCTGAAGTGGCTTCATCCAGCAACAAAATAGGCGGATCAGTTAACAGTGCCCGGGCAATAGAAAGCCGTTGTGCCTGGCCGCCGGAAAGCCGTACCCCGCGCTCGCCCAGAAAAGTTTTGTATTGTTCCGCCAGATCTTCGATAAAGACATCGGCATTTGCGGCTTTGGCAGCCTCATATACCTGTTCATCAGTGGCATCCGGCCGACCGTAGCGGATATTTTCAAGCGCATTGGTGGAAAATATAGTCACATCTTGGGATACCAGCGCCATCTGTTGGCGTAAGCTGTCTAGCTCCAACGTAGTTAGCGCTACATCATCAATCTTTATTACGCCCTGCTGCGGATCATAAAAACGCATTAACAGTTGAAATAGGGTGGTCTTACCCGCACCGGACGGGCCCACTATAGCAACGGTTTCACCGGCTTTAATATTAAGGCTGATAGCTTCCAGTACCGGCTGATCCAATCTGGAAGGATAAGTAAAAGTGACAGCTTGCAGCTCAATATTGCCTTTTACTTTCTCGGTAAATATATGCGCATCTTCAGGTGACTGAATATCACTTTGCATATTCAATAATTCAGTAATCCTTTCCAATGCACCTGCCGCCCGCTGCAGTTCACTCCAGACTGCTGTCAGCCCACCTGCTGTGGATGCGGCGATAATGGCATAGAGTAAAAACTGGCTCAGTGTGCCTGCGGTCATAGTACCCTCGATAACGGCCTGAGCGCCCAGCCAAAGGACAAAAATAATCCCGCCAAGCACCATAATTATCACTGCCATACTCATGCTGGTGGCAGCCGCGATGCGTTTAACCGAAGTCGAAAAAGCTTGCAGTACAGCTTCTGAAAAACGTTTATTTTCGCGCTCACTCTGGGCATAAGATTGCACAGTATGGATAGCGTAGATGGTTTCAGTTGCGAGTGCCGAGCTGTCGGCAATCCGATCCTGTGATTGTTTTGAAAGCTTCCTGACTTTACGCCCAAAGAGAATAATCGGCACAATAATTACCGGGATCAGCAGCAGGATCATTCCCGCCAGTTTCGGGCTAGAAACAATCATCATTATCATCGAGCCTATCAACATAACGATACTACGCAAAGTGACAGAAAAAGTACTGCCAACCACGCTTTCCACCAAAGTGGTATCGGTATTGATGCGTGAGAGAATTTCACCCGTACGGGTGGTCTCAAAAAACGAGGGTGACATACCAACAACCCGGGCAAACACATCTTTGCGAATATCGGTGACCACCCGTTGGCCAAGCCAAGATACCCAGTAATAGCGCAAGGAGGTAAATATCGCCATCAAAATTGAAACCGCAAACATAATCCAGAAATATTGATCGATTTTTTCATGCTGACCTTCAGCAAAACCAAGATCAATAACATGCCGTAGGGCCACCGGAAAATAAAGCGTAGTGGCAGCACCAAGCACCAGAAACAACAGCGCCAGGAAAATATATTTGCGGTAACGGGTCACATAGGGAAAAAGCCCCCGCAGGTGGGACATATCCTTGGATTTTTCACGATCGATTATCTCTTTTCTCATTATTTTTACTTTTTTTAAACTTTAGACTGATAAATAGGATGTTGGGTTGGTTGCTAAGTTGGATAGCTATCTTGAAACCGCATCTTGAAACCCCGAAATTAAACCGCACATATTATATATTGAGCATAAACTCCCAGAATCAAGTTGGAAACTAAAATGGATCAAACAAACCCTAATATTATCGACGGCACTGCTGAAAACTTTGAAGTCGAAGCCCTAAGCGCTTCCAAGCAACAACTGGTTCTGGTTGATGTCTGGGCCGACTGGTGCGAGCCCTGCAAAACCCTGTTGCCCATTCTCGATAAACTGGTGACTGAATTTGCCGGCCAGGTCAAACTGGTCAAAGTAAATGCCGATGAACAACAGGCACTCGCCGGTCAAATGGGTGTGCAGTCGCTACCTACCGTATTAATGCTGAAAGACGGCCAAGTGGCTGATCATTTTATGGGTGTGCAACCAGAATCGGTTATCCGCGATAAAATTACTGCGCTATTACCGGAAAAAGCCCTCTCCCCCGCCGAATTGATTGATGAAGCCATCAGTACCGGGCAACTAGAAGCCGCCCGAAGCCTGCTGGAAGAACAATTTGGTCAAAACCCAGATGACAACCAACTGAAACTAAAACTAGTACAAGTACAAATGCAACTGGGTGAAACCCAACTTGCTGAAGATATTCTGCAGTCCCTGCCACTAGAAATCCGTGACAGCATGGAAGGCAAAGCACTTTTCGGTGCACTTGAATTCAGCAAAGCCTTGAGTGATGCGCCAACGGTTACAGAACTAGAAAAAACTTTGGCAGACAATGGCGATGAACATAACAGCCGTTATCAACTAGCCGCCCACGCCCTCGTCAGTGGCGACTATCGTAAGGGCATGGAGCAGTTGCTGGAATTATTACAACGCAACCGGGAGTATCAAGATGGCCTGGCGCAACGCAGCCTGGTAGCAGCTTTCCAGCTTGCCAACGACCCACAATTGATCCGAGAAATGCGCACCCGAATGGCTCGCTTGTTAAATTAATTATCAGAGTCTACGGATTCGACCTTGAGTTTTTAGTGCCTACCGCTCGCAGTAAAAATAAAAAAACCTAGCGAACAAAATAAATATATAAACATCAAAGTAGACTTAAAATAACAGCAGAGACTATCTAAAAAATAATACAACTAAGTGAAAACTACCTTCCCGGCCACCGAGTCGGGATCTCATTCGAAACCAAGCAATAGGTTAGAAGATACCTTCCTCAATCGTGTTGTGATGCACAATAAACTGTATTTCCCACCTAATTTACAAGCTTTGACATACCCCACCCCAACTCTGTATAACTAGGCTAATTCACTTCCAACAATCCGACTATCAACGACTTACCCTCGCTTAAGTAAGAATATACCGCTTTTATCCAGGAATATTTTTGTCTATTTATTCATCTCTAGTTAGCAATTAATATTTTCACTTGCAAATCAATGGGATTGATAGCACGATATGACTAATGAAAATTCTTATACAGAAATATCGCTTGATATTCAGGTTTGGCTGTATAAATCAAAGTTAGCTGCACGAAACCAATGGATGACTAAATGAATTTTGACAGTTTTATCCCCAACATAATAGCCACGGTCATTGGTGGTGTAACACTCGCGTTGCTTTTCTTCTGGGCAAGGGAAAAATTATTCTCAATTCCAGATATTACCGGGCGATGGTACTTCGAAATACGCACTATAAACACTTCGTACGAACCATATACCGGAATGGTTCTGAGGTATGTGGCCATGCTGTGGCGAGAAGGTAATCGTATTCATGGCACAGCCGAAAAAATCTATGAAAACTCTTCTACTGGAGAAAGAGATTATGTTGGAGAAAATAGAACAAGAGGAGTAGTTGACGGATACTTGGGAAAGAACTACTTCGCAAAGGATCGTTTGTACCTTCATGTGGTCGAGGACGGACATGGTAGGGAATCCACAAATTTCTATGATGTGGTTATTAGATCTGATAAAGAAATGCTAGGTGCATTCAATTCAATGGTTGCAAACCAAGACGGTGAAGTTACGTGGCAGCGAGGCATGTTTTGAGATTATTAATTTTGATTTTATCGGGACCTTTTATCGCGCTTTCTCGAATTGCCGAATTGTGGAATATATGTGGCATTCGCACAGAGATTACCAGTTGCCTTGACGTAGTCGATTCATCAAGGGGAAAAGTGCCATTTCCGTTCTTAGTATCACTAATCACTGCGGAAGATCATCGAAGCGCCCTTCATCAAGGTGTGGATCCAATTGCCATGGCCAGAGCGGCATATGTGCGCATACGGTACGGCAGGGTTCAGGGTGCGAGCACAGTTGAGCAACAATTTGTAAGAGTCGTAACTGGTCGCTACGATAGAACGGTGAGCCGCAAGGTGCGTGAGCAGATATTGGCAATTGCTGTCTCTCGACATAGAAGTAAGTTGCAAATCGCATCTGCATATCTCTCGATTGCGTTCTATGGTTCTGGATGTATAGGGATAAAAGGGCTTTGCAACCGTTGTGGAAATAACCTTTCCGGTGCGGAGCAGAATGATATATGGGGAATGATTTCTAGATTAAAATATCCAGAACCATCGCAGCCTTCAACAAATTGGAAAATGAAGCTGCATCATAGAATTGAGTACATTAGTTGTCGTGAAGCGAAGTCAGCTAACAATTGGCTCAAGCCGACCGCCTACGTCGCTGGCGCTCCTTCGGCGTCGGCTTAGCCATGACGTTAGGTTGCTAGTTTGAGGTTTTTTAAATGCACATAATAATAGGGTTGCTCGGATCAATAGTCACAGTCCTGTGGCTATTGCACCGACTTGCGGAAATGGGAATAGACCTTGGTGGTCTAAACCCATGGCTGTGGAAAAGACGTAGGAAATGGAAGAAACAGTACGAAGCCAATCCTATTTACGGTCTCGATACCCCAATGGAAGCAACGGCCCTTGTCGTAACGGCGACGGCAAAAGCCGATGGGGATATAACCTCTGAAGAAAAACACGAAATCTTGCATATGTTTGAAAGCGAATTCCATTTATCAAAACGCGATGCCGCTGGGCTATTGGTATCGAGTACATATCTTCTCGGAAAAGGCGATGAAGTCCGCGATGATTTGAGCTCCGTATTGGCTCCCAGCCTAACCAGTTTTTCACCAGAACAAGCCGATTCAGCAATCGCCCTGATTGCCCGCATTGGTAAAGTCGGTGGTGGGGTAACACATGCGCAGGCAGATTTTATCCAAGGAGTAGAAGATCTATTGGGAAGAATAGCTGAACCCAAGGGGAAATGGGGGTGAGCAATCATACAAAACGCTCAAGAGGGATTTCGAGAACACGCACTTTTTTTGCAAAGAACGCAAAAAAACCGCCTGTTCTCGAAACCCCTTAGCTTGGCGTTATGCCTAAGAGAAAATAATGGATTGTAGCTACAAGCTGAGTGAGTTGGAAAATGTGCAGGCAATGCAACTTCATGGAAGAGGAGCAAGGAATACTTTGATTATTTTAATCTTTATCGGAATTATCTTAATCCTAGCCGCTATATTTACAGAATACAAAATTATAGCTACTGGCTCAGTAGTTGGTGGTGTATCTGGATATTTCCTTGTTCTTTTTTGTCTAATCCCTTTTAATGCAAAGAAACAATATAAACAGAATCGAGCACTGAGAAACGAAATTACAATGGAAATCACTGAGCAAGGCGTTAATTTCAAAAGTGAATCTGGTGAAAGCAAATTGAAATGGAGTGATATCCACAAATGGAAATCATCGGGTGAGATTTATCTTCTATACATTACTAGTAATATGTTTCATATGGTACCCTCAAGGGCACTCCCAAATGAAGAAATGCTGGAAATGCTTTTAAACAATAATATTGGAGGCAAAAAGGCATAACAAGCGCAATTAACTCGGACAGTCCTCCGCGTTGTTTCGGACGTTATATGCCTGCCCGGTCACCAAAGTAAAAGACTTATAAAGATTTCATAATAAATCTTACAGAAAAGAAAAGAGAAATCCGATTTTCGGGGCATCGAATTTATGGTATAAAGGTAACTGTAAGGCAGGCTAAGCTGGCTTAAGCCAGACCTTACAGTTACCTTTATACCACCAAGACTCGAGCAACTTGTAATTTTGTCGGTACTATTTGGGGAGCACAGGATCGTGAATATTAGCTCAATTAAACTGCAAACAGCGACCAATCATATAACGAGTCGTTCGAGCAGTCGCAGCGACCATGGGAAGACCATGGGGACAGGTGCCTTTTAGCCTGATTCCCGTTATTGCCACGAACAAAAGTTGAAAATTACTGACAGCCTGATGAGTGCATTGACTCACCGATTAGATTAATTAAGTGGAACAATGTTGTTGGTCAGTATGATACTAATCAACAAGTTGCCCTCAATTGATTAAGTAAATTCACCCACGCCATTGTCGGCAATGGGAGATTTTCTATCATGGCAAAATCGGGAATGCTTCTGCTTGAGTCATGGTAGGAATACCGGTTACCCGGTACCCCCCGCACAGATCCGTACGTGCGCTACTAACGCATACGGCTCCTACATCGAGTCAAACACACAACCGCTGGTTGGGGTATGGGTGGGCAGCTCGAGCCTTCGGGATAAACCGGCTGATGAGGCTAACGAATTTCCGCCACGGTACTGAACTACCCCGTTGACTTCGCCTCCTCATCGCCTTTATCCACATGCGTATTACCGCTGTCCTGAAACTATCTAACACCCGCAAATTGCCCGGTACAGCATAGTAATTAAAGTAACCCTGTAGCACGACCTTAAGCCATCGACCAACTTCC
>JAKITK010000103.1 GCA_021648125.1 Lysobacterales bacterium | reverse complement strand
ATGCCCATTTATGATGCGCTCTATGACAGTGAAATTAAGCACTATTTATGCCGGCATGAACAAGGTGTAGCTTTTGCTGCTGTTGGCTTTGCACGGGCAAGCCGAAAAACCGGTGTTTGTATGGCAACCTCAGGCCCCGGGGCCACCAACCTGATTACCGGTTTGGCTGATGCCTATGCTGATTCAATCCCGCTAGTAGCGATTACAGGGCAGGTGCCAACCACCGCCATGGGGACGGATTCTTTTCAGGAAGTCGATATTATCAGCCTGGCAATGGCGGCAACCAAACACTGTTTTCAGGTGACTTCTATTAACGACTTGCAAACTATGCTGGAGCAGGCATTCGCTATCGCGGCATCCGGTCGGCAGGGGCCGGTATTGGTTGATATCCCGAAAGACATACAACTGGCCAGCACGCAGATATCCCCGGCACAGGAATTACAATTAACTGCTATGCCACAATTCTCAACTACTGCAATGAGCACGGCTAAATCACTCTTACAGGCAGCCCAAAAACCGGTCCTGTATGTCGGTGGCGGTGTGGGCATGGCAGGTGCTGTTGATGAACTTCGAGCATTTGCCAAGCTTACAGCGATGCCATCAGTCAGCACCTTAAAAGGCCTAGGGGCGGTTGATCCTGAGTGTGATTGGTTTTTAGGAATGCTCGGTATGCATGGTCTAAAAGCGGCTAATCTTGCGGTTCAGGAATGCGATTTGCTGGTCGCAGTTGGCGCGCGTTTTGATGACCGGGTGACCGGTAAACTGGCGGAATTTGCGCCACAAGCAAAAATTATCCATTTGGATATTGATGCGGCCGAAATCAACAAACGCCGGGTTGCTGATGCGGCTTTAGTTGGTGACTTGAAAGTGATGCTGCCGGAATTGATGACAGATTTGGCGATTGAGGACTGGCGTCAGCATTGCGCGGACATGAAAGTGTGTTTTGCTTTCGATTACAACTATCCTGACGAAGACATCTATGCACCTGCAGTGCTTAAAGCTTTGAGTGATATTACCCCAAAAACTGCGATTTTAACCACTGATGTCGGCCAGCACCAGATGTGGGTGACCCAGCATATGGTGTTTTCCCGGCCGGAAAACTTTCTCAGCAGCGGCGCTATCGGCACCATGGGTTTCGGCTTGCCTGCCGCTATCGGCGCTCAAATTAGTCGGCCTGATGCGCTAGTGATTGCAGTGACAGGTGATGGTTCCATCATGATGAATATCCAGGAACTGGCAACCTTAAAACGCTACCAGATACCGGTTAAAATCGTGCTGATTGATAATGCTCGACTGGGAATGGTGCGTCAGTGGCAGGAATTATTCTTCCAAGAGCGCTATTCGGAAATTGATCTTTCTGACAACCCGGATTTCGTGGTCCTAGCCTCAGCATTCGATATCAAAGCGCAGCTAATTTCTAAAAAGTCAGAGATCGATGCGGCACTGGCAGAAATGATGGCTCACCCGGGCCCATATCTGTTGCAAGTCTGCATTGATGAATACTCCAATGTTTGGCCACTGGTACCACCGGATACAGCAAACCACAAAATGATCGAGGCAAGCGGATGAACAATACCACCCTGGAAATACATGCAAACAACCAACCAACCGTGATGGAGCGCTTGTTGCAGGTCACCCGTTATCGTGGTTTTGTAATAAACAAGCTGGAAATGCAGCAACTTGGGCAGACACAATTACAGGTCACTATGTCTGTTAACAGTGATCGCCCAATTGAAAATTTAAGTCGCCAATTGATGAAGTTGTTCGATGTTGTGGATGTTTCAATTGTAAAATCATAAAAAAATATTTATACACACTAGCAGGAAATAATGGAATGGCACAGGCAAGCTCAGATTATATTTGGTTTAATGGAAAAATGATCCCATGGAAGGATGCAACAATTCATGTTATGTCCCATGCTCTTCATTACGGCTCATCTGTATTCGAAGGGATTAGGGCCTATGATACTCATCAGGGAACCTGTGTGTTCCGACTGCGTGAACATATCCAGCGAATGTTCAACTCAGCGAAAATTTATCGGATGAATATTCCCTATACACAAGCAGAAATCATTCAGGCTTGTAAAGATACTATTCTAAAAAACAAACTCAGCAGTGCCTATCTGCGCCCGTTAGCGTTTCTCGGTGATATTGGCATGGGTTTACGCCCCCCTGAAGGTGTAATCGCAGAAACCATGATTGCGACATTTAAATGGGAAGCCTATCTGGGTGCGGAAGCTTTTGAAAAAGGTGTTGATGTGGGGGTCTCATCCTGGAACCGATTGGCACCCAATACCATGCCAACCAGTGCCAAAGCAGCGGGTAACTATTTATCCTCGCAACTGATTTCCATGGAAGCCCACCGGCATGGGTATGCTGAGGGTATTGCTTTAGATATCGATAACCATGTCAGTGAAGGCGCCGGCCAGAATGTATTTTTGGTCAACAACGGGGTAATTTATACGCCTCCGGGAAGCGCGTCTATCCTCTCCGGTTTAACCCGGGATACCGTGGTTGTTCTGGCCAAAGAGTTAGGTTATAAAGTCAAAGAAGAAACCATTAACCGCGAAGCCTTGTATCTAGCCGATGAGTTTTTTATGACGGGCACCGCCACTGAAGTTGTACCGGTACACAGTGTTGATCGTATGCAAATTGGTGACGGTTCGCGCGGGCCGGTCACTGCTGCTATTCAGAAAGCTTTTTTCGGGCTTTTTGATGGCACCACCGAAGACCAATGGGGCTGGCTCGAGCCAGTAGAATAATATGCCTAAATTACGCTCAGCAACCACCACCGAAGGCCGCCATATGGCGGGAGCCCGGGCCCTCTGGCGGGCAACCGGAATGACCGATGATGATTTCGGCAAACCGATTATTGCGGTGGTCAATTCATTTACCCAGTTTGTTCCCGGACATGTGCACCTCAAGGACTTAGGTCAGTTGGTTGCCGGGGCGATTGAAGCGAACGGCGGGGTGGCAAAAGAGTTCAATACTATCGCCGTTGATGATGGTATTGCCATGGGTCATGGCGGCATGCTCTACAGCCTGCCATCACGGGAGCTCATAGCAGACTCGGTGGAATACATGGTCAATGCCCATTGTGCCGATGCGATGGTGTGTATTTCCAATTGCGATAAAATCACCCCGGGAATGTTGATGGCAGCCCTGCGCCTGAACATCCCGGTAATTTTTATCTCCGGCGGACCGATGGAGGCCGGTAAAACCCGGTTGGCGGGCAAAGACATCAAGCTGGATCTGGTCGATGCGATGATCATGGGCGCCGACCCAGAAGTTAGCGATGAGGAGAGTGCGCAGATTGAACGCGCCGCTTGTCCTACCTGTGGTTCTTGTTCTGGAATGTTTACCGCAAATTCAATGAACTGCCTAGTTGAAGCGCTGGGTTTGGCATTGCCTGGTAATGGTTCCATGCTGGCCACCCATGCTGATCGTAAACAAATGTTTCTGCAGGCGGGAAAACAAATCGTCGAACTGGCGAACCGCTATTACAGCTATGATGATGAAGGCGCCTTGCCGCGCAGTATTGCCACTAAAGCTGCTTTTGAGAATGTTATGTCGCTGGATATCGCCATGGGCGG
>JAKITK010000048.1 GCA_021648125.1 Lysobacterales bacterium | reverse complement strand
ATTGGACGAGATTGTTCAAAAATCAAACAAGTTCTTTTTGTGTTGTAATTGTTCGGGAGAAATAATGATACGGTTAAAAATTTTAAGGAGTTGTTTTTGAAAATACTGTGTTTTCGGTCTGGCACTATGTAACAATATTTGAGAAAATCAGCAAGTAGAATTTGCATGCGGAAATTTACTTTACAAAATTACCGTTATAAGCACTCAAAGGAATTACGACTGTAAATTGGTTGGAAAGTGCTGTATCTTATGGTTGGAGTTTGGGAAATAACAATACCCCCGATTGCTCTTGGGCAGTGGGAAGTGCTGATCAATACGTTCTGGGAGATTCAAAGAGTCCATTAACTGGGCAATAGTCAATAAACCGGCACGGGAAGTGAGTAAATCGTTCGTTGTATCGAGTTTGTAGGGTAGAATAGTCATAAGCCTTGAGCTGTGCACCCTTTGGGTGATGGACTGTTTTATCACAAACCATTATACAGCCAAGGCTTTCTGTGTTTTAGGTGTTTCTATCTGGGGGTTGGGGGTGAAAGATAATCTCGCTTATTTATAATAAAATCGGTTATAATGGCGGGCTATTTTGGCACTATTAATCGAGCAAAACCATGACAGACTTAAGCCTTTACAGAAACATTGGTATTTTCGCCCATGTAGACGCGGGTAAAACCACAACGACTGAACGAATTCTCAAATTGACCGGTAAAATTCATAAAACCGGTGAGGTTCATGATGGTGCGGCGACTACTGATTTCATGGAGCAGGAGCAAGAGCGCGGTATTACCATTCAGTCTGCGGCTACTACCTGTTACTGGGATGATCACCGTTTCAATATCATTGATACCCCAGGCCATGTTGACTTCACTATTGAAGTTTACCGTTCGCTTAAAGTGCTGGATGGTGGTGTCGGTGTATTCTGTGGTTCTGGTGGGGTTGAGCCTCAGTCTGAAACCAACTGGCGTTATGCAAATGAATCAAAAGTAGCGCGAATTATTTTTGTAAATAAAATGGATCGCATTGGCGCTGATTTTTTGCGCGTAGTTAATCAGGTTGAAAAAGTTTTAGCGGCCAATCCTCTAGTCATGGTGTTGCCTATCGGCACAGAAGATGAGTTTGTCGGTATGGTTGACCTGCTGACGCGCAAAGCTTATGTCTGGGACGATAGCGGCGAACCGGAGAATTTCGATATCGTTGATGTGCCTGCTGACATGGTTGATCTGGTTGAAGAATACCGCATTAAACTCGTTGAAAAAGCGGTGGAGCAGGACGACGACATCATGATGGCTTATATGGAAGAACAAGAACCTTCCATTGAAGACCTTAAAAAATGTATTCGCAAAGGCACCATCGCACTGGATTTTTTCCCGACTTATTGTGGCTCTGCATTTAAGAATAAGGGTGTGCAGTTAATTCTGGACGCGGTGGTCGATTACCTGCCAAGCCCAACGGAAGTTCCCCCGCAACCATTAACAGACGAAGATGGTGAAGAAAACGGCGAATTTGCCATAGTTTCTATCGAAGAGTCCTTTAAGGCTCTGGCGTTTAAAATTATGGATGACCGTTTTGGTGCGTTGACCTTTGTGCGCATTTATTCTGGCACGCTGAATAAAGGCGATACCATTCTTAATTCCTACACCGGTAAAACCGAACGCATCGGCCGCATGGTTGAAATGCACGCGGATGATCGCGATGAGCTCGATTCTGCCCAGGCTGGCGATATTATTGCCATCGTCGGGATGAAAAATGTGCAGACAGGCCATACGCTATGTAGTCCTAAGGACCCGGTTACCCTGGAGCCAATGATTTTCCCTGATCCGGTGATTTCTATTGCAGTGTCACCTAAAGATAAAGGTGGTTCTCAGAAGATGGGTGTTGCAATTGGCAAAATGATTGCTGAAGATCCATCTTTCCGGGTTGAAACCGATATAGATTCCGGCGAGACCATTCTTAAAGGCATGGGCGAGCTGCATCTAGATATTAAGGTTGATATTCTCAAGCGTACCTACGGTGTAGAACTGGAAGTTGGTCAGCCACAGGTTGCCTATCGTGAGACTATCACCAAAGAAATTGAAGATAGCTACACTCATAAGAAACAATCGGGTGGTTCGGGTCAGTTTGGTAAAATCGACTACCGCATCAAGCCTGGTGAAACCGGAACTGGCTTTATTTTCAGCTCCAGCGTAACCGGTGGTAATGTACCTAAGGAATTCTTCCCGGCAATCGAAAAAGGCTTCCGTATTATGATGGAAGAAGGACCGCTGGCGGGCTTTCCGGTACTGGATGTTGAAGTCGAATTATATGACGGTGGCTTCCATGCCGTCGATTCATCTGCGATCGCTTTCGAACTGGCCGCAAAGGGTGCCTATAGACAGTCAATGACTAAGGCCGGCCCGCAGCTGATTGAACCAATTATGAAGGTTGATGTGTATACTCCTGATGATCATGTAGGCGATGTTATTGGTGATTTGAACCGCCGTCGTGGAATGATTAAAGATCAGGAAAAAGGTGTTACCGGTGTCCGGGTTAAAGCTGATGTGCCGCTGGCAGAAATGTTTGGTTATATTGGTTCCCTGCGGACCATGACATCCGGCCGGGGTCAGTTCTCCATGGAGTTCTCACACTATATGCCGTGTCCGAAAAACATCTCTGAGACAGTCATTGAAGAAACCCGCGAACGAAAAGAAGCTAAGGCTAAGTCTAAGTAAGCCAGAGGCTCTTTAGTTATACCAACCCCGGTTGTGTTTACACAGCCGGGGTTTTTTTAGCCTAGAGAAAAATCAGCAGTGTTATATTCTCGTCAGACTAAAAATCAACCTGTTTTTCCGTTTTCGGGGTATAGGTTTTAGCTTCTTCTTCACTAAGTTCTTCAATTTTTAATGTCCAGTTGGCAAGGTTGGAGTTAACCTGCAAGCGAAATTTCCCGCTCTGATCAAATAGCCTGACACCGTTGCTGACCCAGTTGGTTTTAGTGATTTTCCCCACATATTCTCCACTGGGGGATTTAACCAAACTAACCTGCAATGCCATCGAACCGGGGTAGTCGCCACTGGCGCGCCAGTCAAGAATCCATGGGGCTTTGACTTCAAATTCTGCGGTGGTTTGGCTTGTTGTCCCTTTGAACTCACGGACTAACTCTTTGCCAGTAGCAGTCGATGTGAAACTCATCAGCGCGATGAGATATGCACAATAAAGTATGGGTTTGTTCATAATACTAGCTCTCCGTAGTTCAGCAGAATTTCCCGCAACGGAGTGTAAGGTACATATCGCGGGGTATCTGGGTTAAAATCCATCCATCAATATTGTATACCTGTGGCTGATGTAAAAGTAGTTATTCAGCCTGTTTTATAAAGACCCAATTTATTTAACGATTAATCGAATCAAGAAAATGCAAAAACACCTACTCATTCTTCTCCTTAGTTGTTACCTCTCTAATGCATATGCAGATATGAATAGTGACAAAGCTGAGGATTATTATAAAACCGCGATCCACCTGCATGGGGTTGTCAATCAGGAAAAAATCTTCGAGCTCTACGCCCGGTCAGCAGAACTGGGTAACGCGGCGGCACAATATAATATTGCCATGATGTATTCTAACGGTGAATCGGTGTGGGTAGATTACCAGCAGGCGGTTTACTGGTTTAGAAAATCCGCTGCGCAGGGTTTTTCGCCCGCGCAATATCGCTTAGGTGAAATGTACCTGTTTGAAAAAGGCGGCCTAGCCAAGGATTTAAAAAAGGCGATAGCATTGTTTGAGCAGGCAGCAGCACAACATGATGCAGACGCACAGATGAACTTGGCCATGCTAAATGGCACAGGTGAAGGCATGCCCTTGAATACCGACAAAGCGCTTTATTGGATCTTGCGTGCGGACAAAGTGGGCAATGAGTCAGCAGATCGCTATCGTGACTTGCTCGCAGAGTCAAAAGGCACAGGCTTTTCCATCGAACAGAAAAAATATTACTGGACCAAAAAAGCAGCGGAACTGGGTATTATTGAAGCACAGAAAGCCCTTATTATTCTCGATGCCAAATGAAAACTGATAAAAAATCAGTAAGTTATTTCACTGCTTCCCTTTTAAATTAAGAGATACTAGCCCCCGTTCCGTCTCTTTGTTTCGGGGATTAGTCATGTCCTATATTGGTTTACAATGCCTTGAAAACCGCATCCAGCGTGTCTTTAGCATCGCCAAACAGCATGCGGGTATTGTCTTTGAAAAACAGCGGATTTTGCACTCCGGCATAACCCGTAGCCATGCTGCGTTTAAGAACAATAGTGGTATCACCTTTCCAGCACTCAAGTACTGGCATACCACCAATGGGCCCATCAAGATCAGTTTGTGCTGATGGGTTTACGATGTCATTGGCGCCAATAACCATTGAAACATCAATGTTAGGGAAGTCATCATTGATTTCATCGAGTTCATAAACAATGTCGTAAGGCACTTTGGCTTCTGCTAATAATACATTCATATGCCCCGGCATGCGCCCGGCAACCGGGTGAATACCAAAGCGTACATTTACTCCTTTGCTACGCAGGGCTTTGGTGATCTCATTAACCACATGTTGCGCTTGGGCGACGGCCATTCCGTATCCAGGAATAATCATGACTTCTTTGGCACTGGTAAGCAGGGTGGCGGTTTCTTGCGCATCGATGGCTACAATTTCACCTTCCTGTTCACCGCTTGCAGCAGCACTAGTACCACCACCGGTACCGAAGCCACCGGCGATCACCGAAAGGAACTTACGATTCATTGCTCGACACATAATATAACTGAGGATGGCACCACTGGAACCCACCAGTGCACCGGTTACGATCAGCAGATCATTGCCCAGCATAAAGCCGACAGCAGCTGCGGCCCAGCCGGAGTAACTGTTGAGCATAGAAACCACCACCGGCATATCCGCGCCGCCAATCGCCATCACCATATGAATACCAAATAATAGTGCAATAGCGGTCATTATTAACAGTGGCAACATACCAGTACCAGCGGCTGAACCCACCACGAATTGGTAGCCAAACCAGATGACTGCGAGCAGCAGACCCAAGTTGAGCCAGTGCCGTCCAGGTAGGGTGAGTGGCGTGCCGCCAATGCGCCCTGATAATTTACCAAAGGCAATGACCGAACCCGAGAATGTCACCGCACCGATAAGCACACCAATATAGGTTTCAATATCATGAATGGTGAGTTCAACTCCGCTTAACTGTCCGCCATGCCCCATAAAATTTGCATAACCAACCGCAACGGCGGCAATACCGACCAGGCTGTGTAGTACAGCAACCAACTCTGGCATCTGGGTCATCTGAATACGGCGTGCGGCAAACAAGCCAATGCTGGCACCAATAACCAGTGCTGCCAGCAGGATGGGGTAGGTTTCAGGTTTAACAAACCCGATCACGGTTGCGACCAGCGCGATGGCCATACCGAAAATGCCGTACCAGTTACCGCGTCTTGCGGTTTCCTGATTGGAAAGCCCGCCAAGGGCTAAAATGAAGAGGACGATCGCTATAATATACGACCCGGTAACTACGCCTTGGATACTAATCACAAGCCTATCTCCTAAACATTTCGAGCATGCGGCGGGTGACGGCAAAGCCGCCAAAGATATTGATACTCGCAAGTAGAACGGTACCGGTGGCAATCCACATGACTACTTCGTTATCAGAACTAATCTGCAGCAGGGCGCCGATAATAATAATGCTTGATATGGCATTGGTTACACTCATCAGTGGGGTGTGCAGTGCGGCTGAGACATTCCAGATAACCATGTAGCCGATAAAACAGGCGAGTACAAAGACGGTGAAGTGTGCCATGAAATCAGCCGGCGCAACCGCACCTAGCCCCAGTAGTGCAAGTCCACCAACAACGGCACCGATAATCGGGCCCGCTACTGAGAGTTTTTTGTTTTGTGCCACTACAGGGGCAGCTTCTGCCGCCGCTTGTTTTGGCGGTGCGGCTGATAGTTTGGGCGCGGGTGGTGGCCAGGTGGTTTGTTTGTTTTTACAGATGGTGGCGCCACGAATAACTTCATCTTCCATGTCGACGATGATGTTACCGTCTTTTTCAGGGGTTAATTCTGTCAGCAGATGGCGTAGGTTACTGGCATATAGCTGGCTGGATTGTGCCGCCATTCGGCTGGGTAAATCGGTGTAACCAATTAAGGTAACACCATTGTGCTTGATGACTTTTCCAGCTTCTGTCAGCTCACAGTTACCGCCTTGCTCGGCGGCGAGATCGACAACTACGCTGCCGGCTTTCATCGATTCAACCATTTCTGCGGTAATTAACCGTGGTGCAGGGCGGCCGGGGATCAATGCAGTAGTCACAATAATATCGACTTCTTTAGCCTGGTCAGCAAACAACGCCATTTCAGCCTTGATGAATTCATCGCTCATAACTTTGGCATAACCACCTTCACCAGTGCCATCTTCATCTTCAAAGTCCAGCATCAGGAATTGAGCGTTCATACTTTCAATTTGTTCTTTCACTTCTGGGCGGGTATCAAAGGAACGCACAATTGCCCCCATGCTGTTGGCTGCACCAATTGCAGCCAGTCCGGCAACTCCAGCACCGATGACCAGAACCTTGGCCGGTGGAACTTTACCTGCAGCGGTGATTTGACCGGTAAAAAAGCGCCCAAAGTGCTGAGCTGCTTCGAGGATTGCGCGGTAGCCGGCAATATTTGCCATTGAACTGAGAGCATCCATTTTCTGTGCCCGGGAAATCCGCGGAATACTGTCCATGGCGATTGCGGTAACCCCGCGATCGGTTAATGCTTGCAACAGTTCTGGGTTTTGTGCCGGCCAAAGGAAGCTAATCAGTGTTTGCCCGTCTTTTAGTCTGGCGGTTTCTGCATCATCCGGCCCCCGCACTTTCATAATAATATCAGCGTTATCCCAGATTTCATCAACAGCGGCTATTGAACAACCAGCAGCAGCATAGTCGGCATCTGAAAAATTCGCCGCGGCGCCCGCGTTAGTTTCTAGCGTTAGCTCAAATCCCATCTTGATAAGCTGGGCTGCCACATCTGGGGTGGTGGCAACGCGTTTTTCGCCCGCGTATATTTCCTTCGGTACACTGATCTTCATAAAATAACTCCGCTGATTTTCTGAATTTATTTATATTATGTCGAAATTAACAACGCTTTCTCCGGTACAGCCTAGGTTGCTGTGTTACTGCTGCTAAATAAAATTGTAAATTGTTGAACGAGAGTATACCCACAAACTCAGCCAGAATTGCGTTTCAGATCAATTAAGTTGCACAGTAGCGTGAACCACGGGGATTATTTTATTTCAAAACTGTCGGGCAGGAATGTATAACTGGAGCCATGCTGATTAGGTTCGGGACTATCCAGTTGGAGTGCTTAATAAAAATTTGGCGGTCTTAATAAGTGCTGTCGAATACTGCCATCGAGGCTTATAAGCTGATCTGACAATAGTTAATCAACATACTCAAACAGTTTCACGACTTTTTTCACCCCGTTGATATTGCTGGCAACTTCGGCAACTGCAGTGCCTTCTTCGCGGGTGACAATCCCCATTAAGTAACTTGTGCCCTGGCTTGTGGTGACATTAATTCGCGCAGAGTCTACCCCTTCGATCGGGTTTTTATTTAACAGGCTGGTATTAATTTTACTGGTCAGGTAAGTGTCATTTATTCGGGTTTTATTGGTGGCTTTTGGGCCCACCACTAATTCGTTGTACACATGTTTAACGCCCTTGATCTGGTAAGCGATTTTTTCTGCGCGGTTTTTTTTATCTGTACTGCTGACTTCACCGGCTAATAAAAGACGCGCGTTATGAGATACTGAGATGATGCGGTCGTTGCTATCCATAAATTTTGAATTATCGATATAATTTTGTGCCCCGATTTCAATACTAGTGTCATCAATAGTGGCACCGGTGCTCCGGCGTTTATCCGCTGGTGTACTGCAGGCGGTAATTGATACCAGGATGAATAAGATTACGAGACTTGGGAATGATTTTATCGGCATATTTATCGACATAGGGGTATCCACTCAGTTTAGGTCAAAAGCATTTTTTATCCAGTTGTATTCAACTGCATTAGTATTAATGTTACTCTCTATAGCAATGACATCGAATCGGCAGGGTAGTTCGGCTAGCGCGGGATTTCTTTGCAGAAAAAATTCGGCGGCATAGATTAGGCGTTGTTGTTTTTCAGTGGTTACGCTCTCGGCCGCTGAGCCGAAATGCGTATTTTTACGATAACGCACCTCGACAAAAACTAGGCTGTCATCAGCTTGCATAATCAGGTCAATTTCACCTCTGCGGCAATTAAAATTTCGTTGTAGCGTGGTTAATCCTCGCTGTTGCAGCCAGCTCTCGGCCTGTGATTCCCACTCATTACCAATTTTTCTTGTGTTTTTCAGGCTTGTCTCACTCCGTCTGTAGCAACGGCTTTAAGTAGCCATTGTTGAAATAACCCCAGGCAGGTTCCCGCTGTAGTCTACCATCCTGCAGAATCGACAACTCGCCACTCAGCCCGGAAAACTTCATCTGCGGGTTGGCAATCAGCATTGGCAGCCAGGGGAGAATAGTCCAGCTGTCAGCTCCCATAGCAGTAAAACGATCAAACTTTCCTGTTCCCGGGTACGGAGTTTCTTCCGAATCTCGATTGCTAGCTGCAAGCGCACGCTTCAAGGCAATGCGATTACTGCTGACACGAATGCCATCAAGATCTCTGTCGGCACCCCGGTCGGGGATGCCGGAATAGATCATAGCCGTTGCAATTACGGGCAGGTATCCGGCATCAAGAAACTTTAGCTGCGGCTTAATCAAGCGCCCTTGGCGTGGGTTTGCGACTAGGAAAATTGCATCTAGGTCGCCGCGCACACTGGCTTCAAAGCCCAGCTTGTCACCGAGAATACGCTTGAGTTCGTTACCCCGTTGCTGGCTGTGGGCGACACCCAAGATTTGCTTGAGGCGGGCACTGTGATCAACATCCTGTTCAGCGTATCGCATGCTCGCAATTACTTGCCCGCCGGTACTAGAATACTCACGGGTAAATGCATCAACCTGGCGATTGCCCAGATGGGTGTCGGGTGCAATAATGACCATTTTTTGTGCGCCCATACTAGCTGCGAGACGAGCTGCGGCGCGAGCTTCATCTTCCGGTAATAGCGGAAAAAAGACCGCATTAGGGCTTCTCTGCAGTCTGCTTTCATCAAGTAGCACTACAGTTGCTGCTGGAGCTTCAGTTGCTAGGGGAGTGCTAGTTTGCGCTTCCTCTCGCGGTAGGTTGAGTGCCAATAAGGGAAAGTCAGAAGGAGTGGCGCGGATAAGCTGGCTAACTTTACTTCGGTTCAGGGGGCCGATAATTTGGTCACTGCTTTCGGTAATAGTATTGAGAGCCTGATTGAAATCTGCATCAGTTGTTGAAATAAACCGCAGTTCGCTGCGTTGTTTTTGGGGGCTGTTAAGGTAACTGTTCATCAGGCCGTCACGAATCGCCGCGGCCATTCCTGCCATCCGTCCGCTTTGCGGCAGTAGGACACTAACCCGTCCGGGCACTGATAAACTGGCATTAAATTGGCTTATCAGGCTGTAAGCCTGAGTTTCATCCAGGCGATGGGAAGGGTGGGCAGTACGCCAGCTTGCAATGGCGACCCGGCGTGTGTTTTCGTCGGGATATTGGCCACGGGCAATCAGGGCTAAATTGATCCAGCCGGGGATTTCGCCACGCGCACGCGACGACCGATCTTTGAGTGTGGCGACAGAAATTGGGTCGAGCAGGTGGAGCAGGGCCAGCGCATCGCTGTCGCTCATGAAGGTATCTTCTGCGCGTAATTCAAAGGCATTCCAAGCTTGCAGTTCAGGTGATTGTTGCAACAAGCGTGCTTGGTCAAGCAGCAGTTGGGCTCTTTCTTGCAAGTCGGAGTTGGTGGTGCTGATACCAGCCAGAATGGTTTCTGCCTGCGCCACTTTGCCCTGTTTGAGTAAAAGCTCGCCTTTAACTGTGTTGTACAGTGCCCGGTAGCGATTCCCCAGTTGTTGTGGGTTTACCTGGCTAAGCAGGATTTCTGCCTGGTCAGTTTGCGCATTCAGCAGACGGGCATCGGCTGCACGCAATAAGTAATAACTCCGTTCGCTGTTGCCGGCCGATAGTGCCAATTGCTGCCATTGTGCGGCGGCATCAGAATAGTTTCCAGACTGGAAAGCTTGATTGGCCTGATTGTCTTGCGGGTTCGCCTGCTGTTTGACCATCGGTGCGCCACAGGCGCTAAGTAAAACCAGAGAGAACAATAGGCATAGCAGCCGACAGCGGGGCAAATAGCTGCCTAAAATATTGTAAATGTTAGAAATCCCAATAAAAAGGGGCTTGTGGGTGCTTTGTTCCATCTTTTTTCCGCAACTACTTCGCAACTGCTCAGGCTGAAATGATACCCTATTGTGTAAGCTTAATTGGGTACAAATTCAGTCAAACTTGGGAACGCGTGTGGAAACAGACAATAAAACCAGAAATGAGGGTGAAATTAACTCAGCACAGACTAGCTCTGGAGTGCTCTGGGTAGTCGCTACACCGATTGGAAACCTCGGGGATATCAGCCAGCGGGCAATTGAGATTTTGCGACAAGTAGACTTGGTTGCAGCTGAAGACACCCGCCATTCCCGCCGATTATTCGATGCCTACCAGATTAATACCAAACTGGTGGCCTACCATGAGCATAACGAACGCAAGCAAGCCGCTCGTTTACTGGAGCAGTTACTGGCAGGCAAGCAGATTGCGCTTATTTCGGATGCTGGCACCCCGCTAATATCCGATCCGGGCTATCACCTGCTGAAACTCGCTACAGCTGCCGGAATTGATTGCCGGCCTGTACCCGGAGCCAGTGCGGTAATTGCCGCACTAAGCGTTTCTGGCCTGCCGTCTGAACGATTTTGTTTTGCCGGGTTTTTACCGCCAAAAACAGCCGCACGAAAAAACAGCTTTGAACAATGTATTGGTAACAAGCAAACCATGATTTTTTATGAATCTTCACACCGCATTCAAGCCTGTCTACAGGATGTGCTGGAAGTATTAGGCAATGAGCGAGAGCTGGTGATATGCCGGGAATTAACTAAAACATTTGAAACTACCCTGCGCGGAACTGCTGAAGAATTACTGGAAATTGTAAGCACAAACCCGAATCAACGCAAAGGGGAGTTTGTTCTACTGCTGGGTCCGGACAAAAATCAGCCCGAAGGACTAGAGGTATCAAGTGCAACCCGGGAGCTGTTCCAGCTCCTCTGTGAAGAACTACCCGCTAGCAGGGCGGCAAAATTGGCCGCAAAAATCAGCGGCGAATCCCGACAGGCAATCTTTGCTCTAAAATAATTGGGGATGGTACCTGACGGCAATGCGTTCCTTGTGAGCAGTAGTGCCAGCAGTGTTATACTTTGGGATTACTGTAACCATGGGATAATATCCGTTGAAAAAATTATTTGTAGTAGTATTTATAACTTCCGTATTGGCGGTTTTGTTAAGCGCGTGTGCCGTTGAAAAAAATGATATGACAAAGGCCGAAAGCCAAAACCAAAGCCAGCTTCCTGCCGGGGTCACTCTGATAGAAGAATTTAAGGGTGATGATAGCGGTATTGCTATTCCTTACAGCAAATATAAACTCGATAATGGTCTAATCGTAGTTTTACATCAAGACCATTCCGATCCACTGGTGCATGTAGATGTGACCTATCATGTGGGCTCCAATCGTGAACAAGTTGGGCGCTCCGGTTTTGCTCACTTTTTTGAACATATGATGTTCCAGGGTTCAGCCAATGTGGCCGATGAGGAGCATTTCAAGATTGTTTCCAATGCTGGTGGTACCTTGAATGGTACAACCAACTCTGATCGAACCAATTATTTCCAGACCCTGCCAGTCAACCAGCTTGAAATTGCTCTCTGGCTGGAAGCTGACCGTATGGGTTTCTTGCTGGAAGCAGTGACTGAAGAAAAATTTGAAGTCCAGCGCGAGACAGTTAAAAATGAACGCGGACAGCGGGTTGACAACCAACCGTATGGGCGCGCGACCGAAACGCTATATAAAGCCCTTTATCCTCAAGATCACCCATACTCCTGGCCGGTTATTGGCTGGTTAGAAGACCTGAACCGTGCTGATCTGGCTGATCTTAAGCGGTTTTTCCTGCGCTGGTATGGCCCCAATAATGCGGCGCTTACTATTGGTGGAGATATCGAGCCAATGGCAACGCTTGAGCTGGTGGTTAAATATTTTGGCTCCATTCCCACAGGACCTGCGGTAGAAAACTTACCCAGACAACCCGGTAAGCTGGATGCCGACCGCTATATCACCCTAGAAGACAATATACATTTACCAGCGTTAGCGTTTATTCTGCCGACAGTGTATATGGCGCATGCTGACGAGGCTGCTCTTGATGCCGCTGCAAAAATCCTTGGTCAGGGTCAAGCATCCATGCTATATCAACGCTTGGTACAGACTGGCCGGGCCGTACAGGCTAGCGTTAGCCACGGTTGTCGTGAACTGACCTGCGAAATGATGTTTATTGTGATTCAAAACCCCGGCTCAGGTGAAACCTTGGCAGAAATGGAGGTAGAAGTTCGCGCTACCATGGATGAATTTGCCCAGCGTGAAATTAGTGAAGATGACCTGCAAAAATTCAAAGCTGAATATGAATCCCATCGGGTATTTGGGCTGCAAAGCGTAAGGGGTAAAGTATCTACCCTTGCGGCATTCCAGACCTATACCGATAGCCCGGCAGGGATTGGTGATGAAATTCAACGCTTCCTGGGGGTCAGTACCGTTGATGTAAGGCGGGTATTTAACCAATATATTGCCGGTAAACCAGCCGTGGTTCTGAGCATCGTTCCTCACGGCAAAATCGAAATTGCCGCAGCGCCACAAAATTACCAGGCTGCAGACCGAGATATACCCACCAACTTCGGGGATGAAGGTGAAGCCTTGGCATTAAGGCCGGCTGAGGACAATTTTGATCGTAGTCAAACCCCAGTTCCTGGAGTTAATCCTAATGTTGAGTTGCCAACCATCACCGACTTTAATCTGGTTAATAAGGTACGGGTACTTTCAGTCCCCAATACCGAGGTGCCAACGATTACCGTAAGAGCGGTATTTAATGTGGGTAGTCGCGATGAAGTCGCCGGCAAAGCCGGTTTGACTGCATTAACTATGGCGCTAATGCGCGAAGCAACACAAAACTACAGCGCGGCTGAATTTGCCGAAGCGCTAGAGCGGATCGGCGCCAGCATAAGCATCAGTCAAGGCACCTACCACACTACGGTAACACTTAATACCTTGAGCAAACACCTGAGTAAAGCCATGGATCTAATGTTGGAGCGCACTCTGCGACCAGCATTTACCGAGGCCGACTTCGCGCGGATAAAAAGTCAAACCTTGGAAGGCCTGCTGGCGGCACGCAAGGTGCCTGCGGGTTTAGCAGGGCGGGCTATTTCTGCGGTTTTATACGGCCCCACACATCCGCTTTCTTATCCTGGCGGCGGCCTGCCTTCCACGGTAGAAAGCATTTCTCTGGATGAGGTTAAGAACCATTACAGCAAATACATTCCTTCACACCTAGGTGGTATTACCATCAGCTCGAACCTAAATCGCGCAGAAATCACTGATGCTCTCAGTGGCTTTGCAGCCTTGAAGATTGCTGGTACACCACGGCCGAGTATTACCGGACCCGTTGAAATTAAAGGTCGTAGCCTGTATTTGGTCAATAAACAAGGCGCTGCCCAATCAAGCCTGCGCACCGCACAACCCGCGCTCAAGTACGATGCCCTCGGTAATTACCACCTGGCTGGGCTAAGTAATTTCACCCTCGGCGGAACCTTCAATAGCCGTATCAACCTTAATTTGCGTGAAGACAAAGGTTATACCTATGGTGCCCGTAGTGGTTTTTCTGGCGGCAAGGAGTTTGGTAGTTTCGGCGCCTCAACTGAGGTCAAAAAAGATGCCACCGCCGCTTCGATTACCGAGATTCTGAATGAATTGGAAGATTATTCTGCCAACGGCATGACTGATGCTGAGTTCAACTACATGCGCTCTGCCATCGGCCAACGAGATGCGCTCAGATACGAAACCCCCGCCAGTAAACTCGGACTGCTAGATAGCATCCTTAGATACGACTTGCCCCTAGATTACCGTAGCCAGCAAAATGCGTTATTACAATCTACTAGCAAAGATAAACTAAATGAATTGGCCAACAACTATATTGATACCGAAAACATGGCTATCGTTGTAGTGGGTGATGCGGCCAGTATCCGCGAAGAACTAGAAGCTTTGGGTATGCCAATTCAGATGTTGGATGAAGATGGCTTTGTGATTGAAAGCAAAGAGTAACCACCAAGCTTATAATTGGCTTTAAAGCCTAAGAGCATAATAAAACCCGGCATACTCCGCCGGATTTTATGTTCGTAGTTGGACTATTTGAATTTGCTCTGTTCTCAAGCAATTGTGTGCTTTAAATAGAGCACATCTGTTTGGATATTCACTATTGAGTTGAAACCAGCCACAATTTCAATTAGGCTCGTGGGTGGGAAATACCCAGTCTTAGATAATTTGTTAGGTAATTACTTCGGTAATTAATCTTGCAATAATTCCAAGGCTGGTAATAATTATATAAACAAACAGGTAGGGTCTCTCGTATGGATTTTCTAGATATCATCAATATGCTTTCTCGTTGGAGTCATTTATTATTCGGAATCACTTGGATAGGGCTGTTGTATTACTTCAACTTTATTCAGGGCGGTTATTTTAAAAGCGCATCACCAGAAGGTTTGGCAGACGCTAAAAGCAAACTAGCACCAAAAGCATTATGGTGGTTCCGCTGGGGCGCAATGTTTACCTTCCTCACGGGTATCTTGCTGTTGGAAGGTATGCGTAACAATAGCCAAATTAATGAATACATCATCGTCGGCGCTACATTGGGTACATTGATGTTCCTGAATGTCTGGTTGATTATCTGGCCTAATCAGAAAGTCGCCCTAGGCATGGTAGAGGGTGACGGTGCCGCCGCTGGCGCTAAAGCCCTACTGGCCTCGCGTACGAATACTTTGTTTTCTGCACCAATGATTTTTTGTATGCTGGCAGGCCCGCATTTTCTGGGTTATACAAAAACGGTATTATCTAACGGCATGTGGATTGCACTGGCAATAGTCGCGATTTTACAAGTCAATGCGATTGTTGGTAAGCAAGGTCCGATGGCATCAGTTCGTGGCGTGATTGTAAGCAGCCTAATATTGACTGCGCTACTGGTTGGTATTTTAGAATACCTATAAATCCGCGTTTAGCGCAGATAATAAAAAAGCCGGGTTTTCCCGGCTTTTTTTTGTTAGAGGTTTCTAGTGTGTCTGTGCCATGTTTCAGCATAAGTTTCTGAAAATCTAATCTGCATGAAAATCTAATAAAGCCCCTTACTCACTACAACTCACTATTGTCCCGTTAACTCTAAGTTCGTTATCCCGGCCTGCGCCGGAATGACGAAAAAGGAGTGTCGATATTCATCTCCTAAACACCATCAAACGCCCAGTTTCCCCAACACTAGGCCAACTATGGCAATATTAAGAACAAGTTAACGGGGCAGTAATGCTTTATTATCTAAATAATGCTGTCATAATGGTATTCATCAGGACTTTATTGAGCACTCAAATAACCAGGGAGAAAAAAATGGGATTACTTATAAAGGGTCAATGGCAAGACCGTTGGTACGACACCAAAAGCAGTGGTGGAAAATTTGAGCGTAGCCAAAGCCAATTCAATAACTGGATTACTTCTGATGGTGGTCTGGGACCTAGCGGTCAGGATGGTTTTAAAGCAGAGGCCAATCGTTATCATCTTTATGTATCACTGGCTTGTCCTTGGGCGCATCGCACTTTGATTTTTCGTCAGCTCAAGGCTTTGCAGGACATCGTTGGGGTGACGGTAGTTGATCCTTATATGCTTGAGCATGGCTGGGTGTTAAACGGCGAGCGTGGCAGCGACCGGGATGAAATTAATGGTCATAATTATCTCTATCAACTTTATCTTCAGGCTCAGTCTGACTACCAGGGTCGGGTTACTGTGCCAGTATTGTGGGATAAAAAACGCAAGACCATTGTTAGTACCGAATCGGCTGATATTATTCGTATGTTTAATAGTGCCTTTGATGGCTTGACTGATAATAAGGTAGATTTTTACCCCAAAACACTGCGTAAAGAGATTGATAAAATAAATGATGTTATTTACAAAAATATAAATAACGGAGTTTATCGATGTGGGTTTGCAACTCGGCAGGAGAGTTATGAGGAAGCTTATGAACAGCTCTTTACTGCATTAGACCAGTTGGAAGTACATCTGAATAATCAACGGTACCTCCTTGGCCATCAACTTACCGAGGCTGATTGGCGTTTATTCACCACGCTGATACGCTTTGATGCTGTTTATGTAGGGCACTTTAAATGTAACCAACAGCGTATTGCGGACTACCCAAACCTAAGCAATTACCTGCGGGATTTATATCAGGTAAAAGGTATAAAACAAACGGTAAATATGGCCCACATTAAGCAACATTACTACTATAGCCATACCACGATTAACCCAACTCGAGTTGTGCCCAAAGGACCCATGCAGAGCTTCGGTGAACCACATAATCGAAATCGTTATGGTGAGGAGAATAAACATGATTAAAAGACACACAGCCGCCGCAATGAAAGAAGGTTCCGGGGTTAATGTAAAACGCCTTATGCCCCTATCTAATTTTCGTAATTATGATCCCTTTGTATTGTGGGATGAATTTATTATTACCCCAGGTAATGGCTTTCCTACGCACCCCCATCGTGGCTTTGAGGCCATTACATATTTGTTTACAGGGTCAATTAATCATGCGGACAACTTGGGAAATAACTCCACCGTTACTGGTGGCGGAGCGCAGCGATTTACTGCTGGCCGTGGTTTGGAACATTCAGAAATGCCTCACGATCATGATTCCACCCGGGGTATTCAGCTTTGGATCAACCTTCCAAAACGCCTAAAACAGGTAGATCCAAGCTACCAACAGGTGAACCATGAAGATTTTCCAGTAGTTGAGAGTGCAGGGCTGCGTATCAAGGTTTTGGTGGGAGATAACTCACCCTTAAAAATCATGACACCGATGCGTTATCTGGAGATAAATTTAAACAGTGATGTCCAGCACACAGAGAATATTCCTGAAGGTATGCGAGGCTTTATCTATGTCGTTGATGGTCAAATCGACATCAATGGACAATCCTATGTGGCGGGTGAAAGCGCATTTTTTAAAAATGAGATGCAGATTACACTTAAAGCAAAAGAACAGAGTCACATCATGTTGGCCTATGGCCTACCCCATGGAGAGCCCATCAAACAATGGGGGCCATATGTAGATTAACTTGGAACAGATTGCTAAATACTTTCTCCAGACTGTCTGGAGAAAGTATTGCAATTGCTATGGTTTTAGTAGATATGGTTTTAGAAATTCTTGGAGATTGCGAACTTGCCGTTACCTAAAGTCATTAGCACAAATGCCAAAATTGTTAGCAATAAAGGGTATTCCCAACCGCCATTGGCATTGCTAAATAACCAGCCGTTGGCTGCATGCGCCCAGGTTGCACCCAGCAGCACTGGAATGGTAAGTCCAGCAAAGAACCTGGTTTTGTAGCCAAGAATTAAAGCAATGCCAGCAACGGTTTCTATACCGAAAACAACATAAGCCAAAAACCCGGGTAGACCGATTGAGCCGAAATATCCGGCAGTACCTGCGAGTCCAAATACCATCATTTTTAGATACAGACTGTGTGCCAGTAATACAATACCAAATGAGACTCTAAGAGTAAATATTCCTATTTCAGGTTTTAATAAATCTTTCATGAGTATGCTCCATTTCTGTGGAGACTAGTATTGCAATTGCATATTTGTTTGTAAATTGGCAAAATAAGCAAGTTAAATTTGCAATAATGCAAACTAGTGGAGTTTTATGGGGGTTTTATGGATTGGAATGCACTTAAGGTTTTTCTGGCAATTGCAGAAACTGGCACGCTGGCTGGTGCAGCACGGTTGCTTGAGGTTAATCATTCGACAGTTTTTCGGCGTCTTAATTCTTTTGAGGAAGCGTTCGGTGGGCGGGTGTTTGACCGCCTGCCACAGGGATACCGACTCACCAGTATGGGCGAGGAGTTGCTGGTGGGTGCAGAGAAAATTGCGGACGCCTTTAATGACCTAGACCGCAGCATAGTGGGTAAGGACTTTCAGCCTAGAGGCGTGGTTAAAATTACCGCCCCGAATAATATTGCATATCACTTCCTTAGTCGTTATCTAACCGATTTTAACAAGATTTATCCAGATATTCGATTTGAAGTACTGGTTAGTAACTTGGAGTTTAATATGAATGACAGGCGTGCAGATATCGCAGTTAGGGCAACACCTTCACCGCCAGAACACCTGGTAGGGCGGTCGATTAGTGCGATAAGCTGGGGCGTGTATACCAGCGCTAGATTTCGGGATAAGTTTGGTGCCCCATCTGAATTAAAACAAGTAGGGCAATACCCATTGATAGGCGCAACTGGCGTTATGCGTAAATTACCAAGCTTTATTTGGTTAGAAAAACACTACGGTGAGCATATTGTAAGTCGCTGTGACGACATTACTGCAATGTCATGCTTTGCTGAGGCGGGTCGAGGCTTGGCTTTTTTGCCAGATGACCAGCGTCGCCCAGAGATCATTCGGTTGTTTGATTTTTTGCCCGGAAAAACTAGTGATTTATGGATACTCACCCACTCTGATTTACGCAAAGTAGAGCGGATTAAACTGGTAATGCAGCACTTGTATACTGAGTTCACTAAAGAAAAAATTTACTCAATTCGAAATTAGTTCAAATGCTGAAGTTAGTAAAGCAGCTTACCCAAAAAATAAGACATTCTAGCCAGCGTTAAGTATAGGCTGATTAGTTTTTAACAAATTTGTCCTAATAATCGGGTTTATTGGGCGTTTGTGAGTTGTCTAGCATATTCAGGCTATTATCATACCGTCTAATAGATTTTTGGAAATAGATTGTGTAGCATGAGTAACCGACCGGGTCGCGGTAGTTTTTATAATGTTAGTTTTTGGTGAGGATATGAAAAAACTTAAACAGTATCATTGGGTTCTATTTTTGTGTTTGTATGGATTTCAGGCTCATGCCTTGCCAACCAAGGACTACTTTCCAGCGGATACGCTTTTTTCTGTCGATACCCCGCTGCCTGAGGATTTTTTGGGTTATGGGATTGGTGACTGGCATATTTCCCCCGATGCTTTAACCGGGTATATGGCTGTTTTAGCGGCCAAGAGTCCGCGTGTTTCCATTGAAACCATTGGGTATTCGCATGAGCGTAAGGCCATCAGCCATGTTTATATATCGTCACCTGAAAACATCGCCAATTTGGACGCGGTTTTAGAAAAACATCAAAATGCCAAGTCAGCTGAAACAGATGTTTTGGTTATAAATCTGTCTTATAGTGTTCATGGTAATGAGGCTTCAGGAGCAAATGCTGCGCCTTTGACAGCTTATTATTTGGCCGCGTCTCAGGAAAATTGGGTAAAGCAGCTTCTGCAAAATACCGTGGTGATTATAGAGCCCGTTCAAAATCCGGATGGTTTGGCTCGTTTCGCAACCTGGGCTAACCAGCATAAAGGGCTGTCTGAGAATTTTGATAGCGCCAACCGGGGTCATAACGAGCCTTGGCCATCCGGGCGTACCAATCACTACTGGTTTGACCTAAATCGGGACTGGATATTTACTATCCACCCAGAATCCCGCGCTCGTATTAAAGCTTATCAGAAATGGCGGCCCCATATTTTGGGCGATTACCACGAAATGGGTGGCGATAAGAGAAGTTATTTTTTTCAGCCAGGTCATCCCAAGCGCACCCATCCTTTGACCAGCAAAGCTAACCAGAATCTTACTCTGGCGCTGGCTAGATTTCATGCTGAGGCACTTGATGCCAAATCACAGCCTTATTACACAGAAGAACGGTTTGATGATTTTTACTACGGTAAAGGTTCAGCCTATCCAGATGCCGCTGGTAACATTGGTCTATTGTTTGAACAAAGCTCAGTGCGCGGTCATTTCCGTAATCTTGGCGGCGAGAAAACGCGGTTCTCAGATGCAGTTGACAACCAACTAGCTACTTCACTGTCTTTATTGCGTGGCGCTGATGCGATACGAGATGATATTTTAAGCTACCGTTTTAAGAATGCGATCGAGCAGGCCGCTAAGGCACATGCAAACTCGGTCAAGGCATACATATTCTCTGACGATGGCGACCCTATGCGGGCGCGGAAACTGCTTGATATTTTTAGCCTACACAAAATTCCTGTCTACCCATTAACCAGAGATGTTCGTGTGGCAAACCAAACATTCCAGAAAAACAAGGCATGGGTAGTAAAGCTTAACAGTCCACAATACGGACTGATTAAATCCTTGTTCGAGATTCGTACCAGTTTTGATGATAATGTGTTTTATGATGTCTCCACATGGAATTTGCCTCTTGCGCTAGGTCTACCCTATGCCCCGCTTAAAAATCTGGCCGGTGTTGACACTAAAGCGTTAACTGCCTTACCTGTGCTAACCCCAAAAGCTTGGGGTGGGAAGCTACCTGTAGCTTATGCATTTGAATGGAACCAGTTCCGTGCTCCCCACCTGTTGCAAGCTTTGATGGCGGCAGAGCTGCACCCAAGGCTTTCGGTTAAGCCGTTTTCATCAGGTACACAGACTGGCAATGTTCGCGAATTTTCTGCTGGTAGCATTGTGCTGCAACCAAGAGTGGAAGCAGCTCATCAAAAGCTGACAGAGGTTCTTAAAGCTCATCCGGGAGTTAATGTATATGGTCTGACCAGTGGTTTAACACCCACAGGTCCAGACTTGGGTTCACGCGACATGAAAGTTCTAAAAGCGATTAAGCCCGCATTATTACTGGGCGCGGGTGTGCGTACAACTGATGCAGGGGCAGTTCGCTATGCTGTGGACAATCGTTTTGGTGTGCCGCTTACCATGCTGGATTTGGATAAGCTTAACCGCGTGGACTTGACTCAGTACACGCACTTGTTGCTGGCTGATGGTAGTTATGGGGTCTGGAAGGAAACTCCGGAAATTCTTGAGTCCTGGGTAAAGTCAGGCGGCATAATTATCGCCAAGAACGGTGCCTCAAAATGGCTTGAAGAGACTATTATTTTTGCAGACGCTAAAACAAATGAAAATAGCGACGCCACAGATAAGCGCGCTACACAGGCTCGTCGCGCCTATCAAGATTATGAGCAAGAATCTGGTAAACGCAAGATTTCCGGTGCGGTCCTTCGCGCGGAAGCTGACCTGACAAACCCGCTCGCATTTGGTTATACCCGCGCTAATATCCCGGTGTTTTATAATGCTAAAGAGCCGCTTCTTGCGCCGCCTGTGTCCTACGATACACCCTTAGTATTTGCCAAAAAAGAGCTTCTGGTTACCGGTTATGCCTACAAAGAACAACTTGAAAAATTACAAGATACGCCAGTTATAGCTCTGCACCGACTAGGTAAAGGCAAAATAGTGTTGATAAACAGTGATGTCAATTTCCGTGCTATTTGGCTTGGTACAGAAAAACTATATGCCAATGCTTTATTCTTCACCCAGGCAATTGACAGTCGCAAAGACGAAAAACCTGAAACAAACGCACTTCCAAATGTTGATGAAAGAAAAAAATTAACAGATAATTTAACCAAAATAGGTTTTGAATTTAAAGGGCAATGACGCAATTGTTTAATGGTAACTTAAACACATCTACAAACAGGTTTTCACACCAAAGAACTTGATTCTGCGCGCGCTTTTAAATCTGTTAGCGTAAGTAGAACTCAAAAGACACCACAGTAAGACTTCGAGGCGCTTTCATCTAAAATCGCCCTTACTTCAGATAGGGCATACTAGCAGCGAAATCAGATACAAAAGGTTTATTTCCCGTGATGGGCGGTTTTCTTTCTCTATTCATATCATCTAACCTATTGAACTTAAATGGATATAGAAAATATACATTTACGATCAAGAATAACAAAAGAGCGGCAAGGTATTGTGATTAAAATCATAGGTTTAATCTCATTTATTAGAGACTGGAAATATTCACCTGGTTCAGCACCCCATGCAATTAATGGATGGCAGAATATTGTTTTCCAGCTGGCAAGATGCAGGCACAAAATCTAATGGCGCTGAATTCAGATATGCAATGACAAGCCTGTTTACTATAAACCCCGATGGCTCCAATCTTAAACAATTCACAGAACCACATGATCATCACAAGCGACTGGATCACTTTATTTCGCAACTACCAAATGACGATGTGGTTTGGGCCTACTATTATCCTTCCTTTGACTATGGTTTTGGCTTAATCATGCGTTCTTCAGTCGATCCGCCAGGCATTGATTTTCTTAGAGGAACAGTCGACCAAAGGTTCCTGCAGATACTCCATTTTTTATCCAGACCATTGATGATAAAGGCATGACACTGGTTTCAGAAATTACCTGGAGAGCCCTGAAATCAGGTGAAAAGCGAGCAGATTGCGGTGGTTGTCACGCCCATTCAATCGCACCACTGGATATTGCCAGTACCCCGGCGGGCACCAATCAGCCTATTACCAATATCCCAGGCGTTGCTGACAATGACCCGCGAATTGCTGATGGCTTGTGGGATTTAACTCAGAATTCGATACCTTTGCTGAGTAATACAGGTGTTAATTTTGAACCAGGGTATTCGGTTGGAGTTGAATTTAACCGCGATATCATCCCTATTCTCAACAACAATTGTGTTTCATGTCACACCTCTACTGGTAATGGCAATATGTTTATTCTGGGCGGTTCAGCTGGGCAAGATGCCTGGCAGGTTATTTCTAGAACTGACTCGGGTGACTATAATGAACCGCAAATGAGCCGGTATATTCGCACGCCTCAAGCGCGGCAAAGCCTTTTAGTTTGGGCCGCATGGGGCGAGCGCTTAGATGGTAGAACCAATGCCACCAGAGCGGATGATATTGATTACCCTGATAGCCACCCGACATTGGCAATTAGTGATTTGAACAAAAGAACCATTGCCCGCTGGGTTGATATGGGTAGTCCAATTGATTTCCCTAACACCGATGGTATGGGTTATACCGATGATTACCAACTACCTGTGGTCAATATTTTTACACCTAAATTGGGTAATAATTCCGGGTCTGAGTTAAAAGTCGGGTTTGCAGACGCAAAATCAGGGATCGACTGGAGTACATTGTCGGTTAAATATTTAGCCATGAACGCCAGCTTTATAAGTCAACTTCCAGACCCTGCGGATACTGCAA
>JAKITK010000102.1 GCA_021648125.1 Lysobacterales bacterium | reverse complement strand
CCCTCATCCTAATATGTTTCTAAGCCAAGCGGAAATTGATGCGATAAAAGTTAAAGTAAATCTTGGCGAGGATCCATGGTTAGAAGCCTACGATAAAGTTATCGAGAGGGCTGACAATATTTTAGATAGTGTAGATTTACAAAGCGTAACTTACCAAGGTATTGTCTTTGGCAGTATTCAATGGCATCAGGATGATGACCACCCTGCTGCGATTATTATGAGTGACTCGGTAAGAACTTTGGGCATAGCCTATGCTTTTACAGGTGACAGTAGATATGCAGATAGGGCCATTGAGTTCATCTGGACTTGGGCGTTGGATCCAGTTACGCGTATGCGCCCCACACCGCCAGGCAAGAGAATTCAGATTTATGTCACCATGCCTGCATTGTTCTACGGTGCGGATTTGATTGGGAGCTACGAGGGCTGGGATCCAGCAGAGAAAGCAGCTTTCGAGGGCTGGGTACAAACTATTGGTAATTATGTTAGAGACAATGGTGATGGGCTTAATAATTTTTCCAACTGGCGCACAGTTATGCTTGCCTCGGCTGGGGCGTTCTTGGACGATGATGTGTTGCTGGATAAAGCCGAGACTCTTTGGAAGGATTTAATCCCTTTTCAAATAATAAACTCGAACAGTGAAAATGCAGGCTTGATGGATCAGGAGTATACACGAGATGATGGCTTGCACTACTCATTGTTTGCTATCAATGCCATGATCCAAACGGCAGAAATTATGCATACCCGTGGCGTTAATCTTTATGATTATGTTCATGTGTTCGATGGCGGTGCCACTGCCGGCCTTAAACTGGCATTAGATTTTATTACTCCTTATGCCATTGACCCACAATCATGGCGTGATGATGGTTATTCTCAAGATGGTACCATCGCCCAGAGGCATCACATGGCAATATACGAAATGGCCTATTCTTATTATCAGGAACAACAATTTTTGGACGCTATTAACCGCTGGGTTCGTCCGATGTATGAAAACCGTATAATGGGCATCACCACACTTACTCATGGCAATACTTTTACCCTGAGTTTTGACCCGGTTCCACCAAGTATTACAAATCAACCGGCTCCACAAAGTGCCGAAGAGGGAGCATCAGTTACATTTAATATAACTGCCAGTGGTAGTGCTACTTTGCGTTATCAATGGTTCCTTGGTGATGATGAAATCCCAGGAGCAACCGGTTCCAGTTACACCATTGCGCAAGTATCACCTGCCAATAACGGCGAACTATATCGCTGTAGAGTTCGCAACGACTTGGGTGAGGTTTTTAGTAGTTATGCAGAACTGACAGTAGTGGCTGACACCACAGCGCCGTTAATTGCTGCTGCGATTGTGCAAAGCCTCGAGCAAGTGGATGTTATCTTTACTGAAGGGGTAACAACAGCAAGCGCGCAAGCGGCTGCTAACTATCAAATCAGCGGCGCAATACAAGTGCTCAATGCAGCACTAAATGCTGATAACAAAACCGTGCATTTGCAAACGGATCCGCTAGAGCCGGATACTACCTACACGCTGACGGTAAGCGATATACAAGATAGATCTGCCGCTACCAATACAATTCTCGCGGGCAGCAGTGTAGATATTGTGTTTTCACCGGTTATGAATTTTGACAATGGCCAGCTACCTTTTAGCTGGACTCCCTTGACAGCATCCCGATGGTCAGTGGTAATGGAGGGTGGCAATAACGCCCTATTCCTTAATGATACAGAATATTCGCCCCTGCCTACGGGTCGTCTGGGTGAGCATATAACATCTCCTGATAGCTACACTGATTTTACCTTTAGTGTTAAAGCCAAAACCAAAGAACCATCAGGCAACCTCAACGCGGATTACGCGCTGGTATTTGCATATCAAGATGGCGAGAATTATTACTATATGCTGTTTAACCGAATCCAGACCAATACGCAGTTGTTTAAGGTGGTGGCAGGCGAAAGGGAATTATTGAAAACCGCAACAACAGGCCGAATAACGGATAATAACTACCATACTGTAGCAGTAAGGCGTGTAGCAGATAGTATTGAGATCAGCTTTGATAACAGTGTGGTGCTAGAAGTAACTGACAGCACTTTCCTTTCAGGCAAGCTTGGTCTGGGTTCATTCAATGATGCGGCCTATTTTGATGATATTCGTATTTCAGGCGGTAGTGGTGTATTAAATGATTTGATTTTTTCAGGTTCATTTGAATAGAGCGAGTAATATATGAACATATATAATAAAACATATAATTTAGCGTATAAAAAAACGGTTTACTTGATATTGGTATTGTTTTTGTTATCCGCTAAGGTTTTTGCAGTTCCTGACTCAGATCAGAGTTATTTTCTTAGTAAAAACGAAACTGGGGGAGAAAAGCAGGCTCAATTCGCTGATATTGGTTATGACATAGTATATGTGCGTTGCCCACGGGGTAATGAACCTGTCTTACGCCCAAATTCTAATGGAGTTCAGGAGCTACTGAACTGGAATGGTGTTAATGATATCTGGCTGTCAGCTACCAATAATGTGTATCATCAACCTGGTTGCGATCTAGTTTTACACGATTCCAACATGACTCCTGGAGACCCTGCTGCAGAAACAGTATTGGTAAATTGTGATGAGGGTGACACCTCAAATCCCGTGTGTTCAGTGGTAGATCCCAATGTGTCTTTTGATGGTCGTTATGTGGTGTATACAAAATTTATTGATACCCGTACATTTGTGGCTAGTTTGGGTATTCAGGGGCTTAACTCCATCGGCAACCAGACCCTCATGAGCCTAGACCCTGCTGGTCTTCTCGACGGTAATAGATTTGCCCAAGCACTTACAACTAATTTTAGACCGTATGCGGCTCCAGCACTGATATTTATGTATGATTTACAGACTGGTATAGATATTCAAATATCTCCCGACAGTAATATGTTCGCAGGCCGTGCTTATCCTGGCAGAGGCCCGGAGTGGAGTTCCAATATTCCTGTGATGGACACAGGTCCGTTTTTCATGCCTGATGGCCGCATTGGTTTTACCAGTAATCGGGAACAGGGTTTTGGTTTATTCCAGCTGTTTGCGATGGATCGTGATGGACAAAACATAGAGGTTTTGAGTCATAGGGCCATGGCAAACCAGTTACACCCCATTTCCTTAATGGATGGTCGTATCATTTACACCAACTTTGATCGCATGTTGCAACGGACTACCAACAATAATTTTTCTCTGTTTGAGATTAAGCCAGATGGTTCCGCGCCGTTCATTTTTGCAGGTAAAAATGATGCCACCAAGTGGTCATATCACTATGTCACTCAGTTATCGGACGGTGATATCGTCACTACCTTGTATTACAACAAACAACAAACTGGCTTGGGGGCGTTGGAACGGTTCCCTGTAAACCCTCCAGGACCGGATTTTATACATCGCGCCATTTACAATGGGGTGGCTGGAGAAGTTCTGAACACTTTACCTGAGACTTGGAGAAATGGTAATTCTTTGCTGGCATTTGCTCGGCCAGAACAGTTCCGTTTGACAACACAAGCAGGTGCGGGCGATGTGCCGATGCGAGCATATAGTAATCCATCTGACTATTTTATTCACCCAGTGGGCGGGCGTACTGTAATCATGTCTGGTCGTTTTACTCACCCTGCCGCTGCGCCTGACAATGATCTGCTGGCTACTTACACTATAGGTGGATCTTCAACTGTTAGTGATGGCGTATACCGTGATACAACCCTTGAAGAGGTTATGAAAATCATCGGTAAAGATGCTGGTATCTGGTTGCTGCCGTTAGAGCCCAACAGTACCCGTCAGGTAGGGCATATTGC
>JAKITK010000047.1 GCA_021648125.1 Lysobacterales bacterium | reverse complement strand
GTGTAAGGATTTTCATTGGTTGGTGATACCGGGGCATCAAGCACTGGTGGTTGAAGCTCAGCCTGTTCAAATCCGTCGCTAAACAAAGAATCGTCAACCAGTGCTTCAGCTACATTAATACATAGTAGCCACAGCAAGATAAAAAAGAAATAACGATAGTTTGTACTGCCTGAATTCAGGCTGTGATAACTTAAACTGTTTTCTGCTTTGCTCATTATTAGTGATTACTCCTCAGCCAGCGCGGCTTTTGCGAGTAAACGCGGAGTGATTATGTAATGCACAGACATGATCCCACCCTCCTATTTCCCCTCTCAGTTTTACCACTATCATTATCATGGTGGTATAGATAAATGTCAAATAAAAGCATGGATCCCGGATAATGCTACTCGCATTTCCGGGATGACGTGGGTTTGGTGTTTCGGGACGCGGGTTTGGTGTTTCGGGACATGGGTTTGGATGTGCAGAAAGGCACGGGGCACCGTTTTCCAGTCGTCGTTCCGGGGCGCCGAGTAGGCGAACCCGGAATCCATGCTGGGGAGTGGATCCCGGCCTGCGCCGGGATGACGAAATTGAAGTTAATGGGTAGGCTTTCTGTAAAAATGATTAAATTTCTCGGTTAGTTCCTCGGTACTGGTATTTTTATGGCAGCCACTATTAGCACATGAGCTGGGAACCCCAAATTGTTCACTTTCCTTAGGTTCAACAATGCCTGGGTGGTGCGTGCGTATCGAGTAATAACCGCCATTCTTCACAGTCAGCGGCATATGGCAGTCTACGCAGGTGACTTTTGCCTCCAAGGGGCAAAGGATATGGTCTTTCAGAGATTCTTCCTGGTGATAATAAGCCCCCTGGGTGTGGCAATCTGCGCACTGGGCGCGGGGCTTATCTAAATCGCCGTGGACTTGATGGCATACGCTGCAGGTAATGCCGTTTTGCGCATCCTCTAGTTTAAGTGGCTTTTCGGTGGCAAAGAAACCCTCAGCCGAATGGCACTGCAAACAGTCTGGGGTTACCTCTCCGTATTTTCCAGAGTAATTTTCTGTTAATGATTGCAAGGCATTTACATGCCCACCGACTTTCCATGCGGTGTATTGCTGATGGCGTTTACGCTCCCGGCCATTGCCCCACCAGGCAGAAGAATTCTGGATATAATCGGGTTCCCATTCCACAAAAAAGTCATCCAGATTTTGTCCTGGCTTAAACCCATGGGGAAAGAATGTAGCACCATCCACAGAACGACCTCGCATATGACATTGACCGCATTGTTCTGCCTCAAGTCCGCTGTGGATTTTAGCAATGCCTTTGCTTTTTACATGCCATTGCCCGGGCCCATGGCATGATTCACAGGAAATCCCGGCCTCAACAAAGTCTCCAGTGGTCAAATCCAAGCCTACCGTGTGGCAGCCATGGCAGCGTTGTAAGGGGAAAGGTTCTGACCAGCCATCCCAGGATTTGGTTTTCCAGCTTTCGCTGGCAACATTCCAGCCACCTGGCAATAAAGTTTCAGTGCGCCCGTCGTGCCCCATAAACTGTTGTTCCCACTTGCTACCAATAACCCAGTGAGCATCTTCAATATGTAGCCCCGCGGGAGTGCTGTCAGAACCAAAGTCGGCTAAGACCGCACCATCTTCAGTTACTCTTCGCATCATTTTGCGATGCAAGCTGTTATACCAGTCATCGTATTGATCTTGATGGCAGCTTTCACAAGAGGATGATCCTAGGTATTGAATCTCTTCAGGCACATCGGCAAACTGGTAATAGATGTCCTCCCAAATTGTTGCGAGGAAAAAGCCCACAGTAACGATAACAATCAATAAAACATTGAATAAAACCCTGCGGAATTTTTGTGCTCTTACTTTCATCACTCTAATTTATACTAACTTGTCAGCAGCGATGCGAGAAAATCACACGATCCAGAGTCCAGACCAAACCAGTCCAGAACCCAGAACAATATATTCGAACATTAGGCAGAACACGCCACCCAAGTCCCGAGGATTAACTCAGCGCCTGAGAATTTGTAAGACGTCTTCCAACTCGGTACGAACCTGTTTGATAATTTGAGTGCTGCGGGTTACATCATCATGCGCGCTTTCACCTTCAAGGCGTTGGCGTGCTCCGCCAATAGTGAAGCCCTGCTCGTACAGTAAACTGCGTATTTGGCGAATCATCAGCACATCATGGCGCTGATAATAACGCCGGTTGCCGCGCCTTTTTACCGGTTTGAGTTGCTCAAACTCTTGTTCCCAGTACCGCAGCACATGGGGTTTTACGCCACAAAGCGCGCTTACCTCACCAATGGTGAAATAACGCTTTGCCGGTATCGGCGGTAGATTTGTATCAATCCCCGGATCCAGCATATGCCTCTACTCTCGCTCTTAGTTTTTGTCCTGGACGGAAAGTGACTACCCGTCGAGCTGAAATTGGAATTTCTTCGCCGGTTTTCGGATTCCTTCCAGGCCGCTCGTTTTTATCGCGCAACTGGAAATTTCCGTAACCCGATAGTTTGATATTGTCGCCGCCTTCCAGCGATACCCGAATTGCCTCAAAGAAACCATCTACGAATTCTTTTGCTTCACGCTTGTTTAAACCTACTTCATCAAACAAAGCGTTGGAAATATTTGCTTTTGTTAAAGCCATTACTTACCTCTTAACCTGGCGCCAAGTTGCGCCTCCAGTGCAGAAATCACATCATTTATGATGGAATCTACGATTTCGTCCTTTAGAGTGCTTGAAACATCTTGTAAAATCAAGCTAATAGCCAAACTTTTACAAGTTTTTTCTACACCTTCACCCTGATAGACATCAAATACGCCTAAATCAGCCAATAAATCACCCGCGGTACTGCGAATCACTCGCATTATCTCAGCATAACTGACGGTTTCTGATACTACGATGGCCAGATCTCTTCGAATGGCCGGATAACGAGAAATATTTTTCGCTAATGGTAGTTCTCGCTTTTGGGCCTTATGTGCATTAAACTCAAAGGCAAAGACATCATTATTAATTTTAAATTGTTTTAATACTTGTGGATGGATAGCGCCGATCCAGCCGATAGTTTCGGTATTAACCACCAATTTTGCCGCCTGCCCCGGGTGCAGCCAGGCATACTCGTTAGTAGATACAAACTCGACATCATCCTGCCCGCGAAGTGCCAGCACTCTTTGCAAATCACCTTTTATGTCGAAAAAATCCATAGCCCGGGATTTTTCCGCCCATTGTTCCGGTACAACACTGCCACTAGCAACCGCCGCCAGACACAGTGTCTGCTCTGGTGCAGCACCCTTGACGGTACTTGCCACGAAGACATTGCCAAGCTCGAACATACGGATACGCTCGCGCTGCCGGCGCTGGTTGCTATCCAGGCTCAGTAGCAGGCCAGCCAATAGATTGGTGCGCATAACATCCATGTCTGAAGATAGCGGATTGGCCAGTGCATACGCGCGCTCACCTTGATCGACAGCATTGAGAATGCGGTGCTCAACAAAGCTGTAATTGATAGCCTCAGTGTAGCCATTAGCGACCATCGCTTGGCGCATACGCCGCAGGCTGATTTCGCGCTCGGGCAAAATTGGCGCGGGTATGCTTCCAGCCGGCATGCGGGTGGGCAAGTTATTGTAGCCATACACACGGGCGATTTCTTCAATTAGGTCTTCTTCGATTTCGATATCAAAACGCGCGCCAGGCGGGGTAATGCTCCATATTTCCGCTGTGGCTTCTGCTGTGGTTTCGATGTTGAAGCCAAGGCGCTGCAAAATAGGCTCGACATCACCTGCCTGCAAGTTACTACCAAGGACTTTGTTTATTCGTGCCAGCCGTAGAGCTACTGGGCTGCGTTGTGGAATGTTTTCAATTGACTCGGCCACAATGACCGGCCCCGCCTGACCACCACAAATTTCCAGTAACAGGCCGGTTGCCCGCTCTATAGCCTCGATTTGGCCACCGGGATCAACCCCGCGTTCAAAGCGGTGGGAAGAATCAGTATGCAGGCCAAAACGCCTTGACTTACCCATGATTACAGCAGGATCAAAGAATGCACTTTCCAGAAGTATATTGCTAGTATTGTGATCACAAGCCGAAGTCTCACCGCCCATAATACCAGCGAGTGCCAGCGGGCCATTGTCATCGGCAATAACCAATAAATCAGCACCCAACTCGGCTTCGCTGCCGTCCAGCAAGACTAGCTTTTCACCTGCTTCAGCACGGCGAACAACGATACCGCCTGCTAATTTATCTAGGTCGAAAGCATGCATTGGCTGACCTAGTTCCAATAGCACAAAATTGGTTACATCCACCAGTGGCCCAAGGGAACGCACACCACTGCGGCGGAGTTTTTCGATCATCCAAATAGGCGTTTCAGCGCTTGCATCCAGAGCTTCAATTACCCGGCCGATATAGCGTGGACAGGCGGCTGGATCTTCAAGCTTGACCTTAAGCACACGCTCTGAAGTTGCTGCAACCGTGGCTATTTCGTGAGCAATAAAATCTGCGCCACAAACCGCGCTGACATCTCGGGCAATACCGCGGATGGAAAGACAATCGGCCCGGTTTGGGGTTAAGTCGAGTTCTAGCAGCGTATCGTCCAGTTGCAGGTATTCGCGTAAATCAGTACCCACCGGCGCATCCTTAGGTAGTTCCATTAAACCATCGGCATCTTCCGCCAGACCCAGTTCTTTACTGGAACACAGCATGCCATTGGATTCAAGCCCGCGTAAAGCGGCTTTTTTAATCACCGCATCACCAGGTAATACCGCACCGACTACCGCCAATGGTGCTATCAATCCGGCACGGGCATTGGGCGCGCCACAAACAATTTGGAATAAGCCACTACCGGAATCGACCTCACAAACCCGAAGCTTATCAGCATCAGGGTGTGGCTCTGTACTAAGGATTTTAGCCACGATAATACCGCTGAACTCAGCTGCGGCAGCTTGCGTGGCGTCCACTTCCAGGCCGGCCATAGTCAGCTGTTCACCGAGTTGCTCGGGAGTATCTGAAATATTGACCCATTGTTTGAGCCAGTTAACGCTAAATCGCATGTTGTTTACCTATCCTAACTACCTTATTAATTAACTGCATAATTAACTTCATAATTAACGAAACTGACCGAGGAACTGCAGATCATTCTCAAAGAATTGCCGCAAATCCTTAACCCCATAACGCAACATTGCGAATCGTTCCACTCCCAAACCAAAGGCATAACCGGTATAGATTTCAGGATCGATACCCACGCCTTTGAGAACATTCGGATGCACCATACCGCAGCCGAGCACTTCCAGCCAACCGGGTTCGGAGCCATCACCTTTGTCCCAGGCCACATCAACTTCTGCGGAAGGCTCAGTGAAGGGGAAATATGAAGGTCGCAGGCGAATCGCCAACTCTTCTTCGAAGAAAGCATTCACAAACTCTTGCAATACACCCTTCAAATCGGCGAAAGTGACATTTTTATCTACCAGCAAACCCTCTACCTGATGAAACATCGGGGTATGGGTCATGTCTGAATCGCTACGGTAGACCTTACCCGGGACGATAATACGCACTGGCGGCTGTTGTTCTTGCATAACCCTGATTTGCACAGGCGATGTGTGGGTACGCAATAAGCGGCCATCTGGAAAGTAGAAAGTATCGTGCATTGCCCGAGCCGGGTGATGTGCGGGGAAATTCAGGGCTTCGAAATTATGTTCGTCATCCTCTACTTCAGGCCCGGTAGCCACGGAAAAACCAAGGCGTGAAAAAATTTCGGTAATGCGTTCCATAGTGTGGGTTACCGGATGCAAACCGCCGCGTTCTACACCACGACCCGGCAGACTAACATCAATGGATTCAGCTGCCAGACGAGCATCTAAGGCTGCCTTTTCCAGCCCGGCACGCTGTGTATTAATTGCCGTCTGCACTGCCTGCTTGGCCTGGTTAATCGCCTGACCAGCAGTTTTGCGCTGCTCTGGTTGCATCCCACCCAGCGATTTCAGCAAAGCCGTAATTTGGCCTTTCTTGCCCATATACTCAACCCGGATATTATCCAGTGCCTTGAGGTCGGTAGCAGCATCGATGCCAGCCAAAGCGGCATCTAATATTTTATTCAGTGAATCCACTTTTATGAATTTCCAATGTTTTACAAAGCGTGTTACAAACCGCATAAATCGGCGGAAAAAAAAGGGAAGGACCTTGGCCCTTCCCTTCTATTTAGTTTTTGCTTACAGCGCCCTGCTCAGGGCGATAAAACTTTAACCCCAACCCCCAGGTAGAGGCGCGAAATGATGTGTAAGGCAGCTCTTTTACGTCCTGTAATCGCTGCATTCGTGCATCCATGCACATCATATTGGTTTCACGGTGAAATAAAAAATGTTAGCCGCACCCATAGGTTCGGCGGCCATTTTTTGTTTTGCTGTGGAATCAAGAGCTTGTGCAGCATACATGTTTCTATCTGGGGGTTGGGGTTTTAACTAAGCGAGATTGGCCTTGGCTGTTTCTGCCAATGCTGCAAATCCTGCGGCATCATGTATTGCCAGGTCTGCCAGTACTTTACGATCAATTTCGATCTCAGCACGGGAAAGGCCATTCATCATGCGGCTGTAGGACAAGCCATTTATCCGGGCTGCGGCATTAATGCGCACAATCCAGAGCCTGCGAAACTGGCGTTTTTTGTTTTTACGATCACGGTAAGCGTATTGACCTGCTTTAGTGACTGCTTGTTTGGCAACGCGATAAACTTTACGGCGCGCGCCGTAGTAGCCTTTTGCTGCTTTTAGTGTCTTTTTGTGACGACGGGTTGCGGTTACTCCGCGTTTAACTCTAGCCATTTTATATTCTCCTTAAACCGAAAAGGTTATACGTAGGGCAGCATGCGTTTTACGGCACGCGTGTCTGCTGCAGTTACCATATTTCCACCACGCAAACGACGCTTACGCTTCTGGTCCTTTTTCGTCAGGATATGACTGTGGTTGGCGTGTCCGCACTTAAATTTGCCGGAGGCCGTCTTACGGAAACGCTTAGCCGCGCCCCGGTTGGTCTTCATCTTAGGCATTTGTTGCTCCTAAACCCCATTCAGGGTCATATTTTATACTCCGCTCAAGCGTTCATCTCAAAAAAATGATGACGCTTCACTGCTTGGCGGCGCTTATTTACATTCGATCTGCCGTTTTTTCGGGCAGTAACGAAGCTTTTTCTAAATCCAGCCAGCTATTATACCGATTTTTTAGGATTTAGCATCATTACCATCAAACGGCCTTCCATTCTTGGAAATTGTTCAACGACAATATCTTCTCCCATGTCAAACTCAACGCGCTTGAGTAAGTCACGGCCTAGTTCTTGGTGGGCCATTTCCCGTCCCTTAAAACGCAGGGTAACCTTTACTTTGTTGCCTGCATCAATAAAACGGTGAATATTCCGCATTTTCACCTGATAGTCGGCTTCTTCTGTACCCGGGCGGAATTTGACTTCCTTCAGCTGCACTTGTTTTTGTTTCTTTTTGGACTGCTGCTTTTGCTTTGAATTTTCAAAGCGGTACTTACCGTAATCCATAATCTTGCAAACCGGTGGGCTCGCATTAGGTGATATTTCCACCAGATCCAGGCTTTGCTCGCCGGCTGTTTCCAAGGCTTCTTCCAGACTCATGATCCCGGCCTGCTGGCCGTCTGCTGCAATAACACGAATTTCTCTGGCCGTGATGGTACCGTTACGGCGCGTTTCTTTTTTTGTAGCGATGGGTTATTTCTCCTCTGTCCCGTCTAAATACTTAATATTATTAATAAGTATAGGTCTTCTAGTTTAATTTAATCTTCTTCTAGTTTAATTTAATCTTCTTCTAGTTTAATTTAATCTTCTTCTAGTTTAATTTAATCTTCTTCTAGTTTAATTTAATCTTCTTCTAGTTTAATTTAGGCCAATCTACTCTGGTTAATCGACTCTGGCATAGGCCGCTATATCGGCTGCCAACATTTCTGCAAATGTATCCACTGACATACTGCCCAGGTCTTCATTACCGCGTTTTCTTACCGCAATCTGCTGGTTTTCGACCTCTCGATCACCAATAACCAACAGATAGGGCACTTTCATTAAAGAATGTTCGCGAATTTTATAGGTGATCTTCTCATTTCTCAAGTCTAAATTCACCCTGAAGCCTTGTTTTTCAAGGATTTTGGCTACTTTTTGGCAATAATCTGCCTGTTTATCAGTAATATTCATAATTACGGCATGTACCGGGGCTAAAAATGCCGGCATGGCACCTGCGTAATGTTCGAGCAATATACCAATAAAACGCTCGATAGAACCAAGAATAGCACGATGGAACATAACCGGCGTTTGCCGCGAGCTATCTTCAGCAATATAGGTGGCATCCAGTCGGCCCGGAATATTGAAATCCAACTGCAGGGTACCGCACTGCCAGACCCTGCCGATGCTATCGCGCAAGGAGAATTCAATTTTCGGCCCATAGAATGCACCCTCGCCTGGGTTTTCTTTCCATTCTACCCCGGCATTATCGAGTGATTCACCCAAGGCTTTTTCTGCCTTTTCCCAAAGCTCATCCGCACCCACGCGTTTTTCTGGACGGGTAGACAGCAACACTTGTATATCGTTAAAGCCAAAATCGCGATATACGCTATACAGCAATTTTATAAAAGCATCAGCCTCAGACTGCACTTGCTCTGGGGTGCAGAAAATATGTGCATCATCCTGAACAAAAGCCCTAACACGCATCAAGCCATGCAAAGAGCCAGAAGGCTCATTACGGTGACAGGAACCAAACTCCGCCATACGCAGAGGAAGATCGCGATAAGAATGCAAACCCTGGTTGTACACCTGCACATGGCAGGGGCAGTTCATCGGCTTAATTGCATAAGTACGCGCGCCACAGCCAGTCATAAACATCTCATCAGAGAATTTATCCGCATGCCCGGATTTTTCCCAAAGCGAAAGATCTACCAGTGCTGGGGTATTAATTTCCTGATAATTTTCAGCCCGCAGGCGCTTACGAATATAGTCTTTAATAGCGGTATAAATACGCCAACCATTATCGTGCCAAAACACCATTCCCGGCGCCTCTTCCTGCATATGGAAAAGACCCAACTGTTTTGCCAATTTGCGATGATCGCGTTTTTCCGCCTCCTCAATCCTCAGTAAATAGGCGTTTAGTTCTTTTTTATCTGACCATGCGGTGCCATAAATCCGCTGTAGCATTTCATTATCGCTGTTACCACGCCAATAGGCACCGGATTGTTTGGTTAGTTTGAATACCCCAAGCTTACCAGTGCTGGGAGCATGTGGGCCGCGGCAAAGATCAGTGAACTCACCCTGGGTGTAAAGGGTTAAGTCTTCGCCGTCAGGAATAGCTTCGATAAGCTCTACCTTGTAGTGCTCGCCTTTTTGTTTGAAAAATTGAATCGCTTCACCACGAGATACTATCCGCTTACTGATGGGCAAATTATCTTTTTTGATCCTCCGCATCTCAGCGGCAATCCGGTCAATGTCTTCAGGGGTGAAGGCGTCTGGATAGGAAAAGTCGTAATAAAAACCGTCATCAATTGTTGGGCCGATAGTGACCTGAGCCTTTGGAAATATACGCTGCACCGCTTGTGCCAACACATGCGCGGTAGAGTGACGAATCACTTCTAGCCCTTCTGGGGCACGGGCTGTGATCAGGCGCAGTTTGCTGTCTGTGCTGATGATTGTGCTGGCATCCACTAACTCGCCATCAATTTCGCCCGCCAGGGTTGCGCGTGCTAGGCCGGGACCAATGTCATTGGCCACATCCATAATGCTTACCGCTTGGTCGAATTGTCGGATACTGCCATCCGGTAGGGTAATTGCCGGCATTTTTCTCTCCCCAGAGGGTGTTTTATAATATTTACGCAATAAAAAAGGCGCTATGCGCCCGTTTGTCGATTACCGCATACGGTCGTTTTAACTATGTAGAACTGGTAGTTCGCAATACATTGTTCATACTCAGCATTTTACGCCTTTGGGGGGGTATTTGAAAGGGGTAGTAGCAAAAGTTCCGGTGCGTTCGCAGGCTTAACGCAACCTACAGCCATAGCTTTGTGCGTAGGGTGTGTTAGCCACAGGCGTAACCCACCGCCAGCAACCATGAAGTGAACAATAATTTAGAAGAATGGTGCGCACGACTGGGATCGAACCAGTGACCCCTACGATGTCAACGTAGTGCTCTACCGCTGAGCTACGCGCGCATACCTTGCGGGGGCGGAATAATAACCCAATGGCGCCGGATGCTCAAGTTTTGCAGCACTCAGATACAACTTATCGAATTGAGTCTAAATCAATTCACATTCCAGCTCCGATTCCTGTAATAATTGTTAGCCCGAAATAAGAACTTCAGATTACTCATTTGTGACCAGCGCCTTTATTCATTTACACCTGCATAGCGAGTTTTCCATTGTCGATGGCATGGTCAGGCCTGCTGCACTGGTAGCAACGGCCGTTGAACTCGGCATGCCGGCGGTAGCGATGACCGATTTGAACAATTTATTTGCCTTGGTTAAGTTTTACCGGGCGGCGGAAAAGGCCGGGATTAAACCCATATTGGGTGCTGATCTGTTGATCGAGAACCCAGAGGACCGATCCAATCCGGATCGCGTGATCCTGCTTTGCCAAGATAAAACGGGTTATTTGAATCTCTGCCGGATTATTTCCCGCGCCTGGCAGGAAGGCCAGGATCATCACCAAGCGATGATTAAACGCTATTGGCTGGAAGGCCAGACTGATGGGCTGATTGCTCTGTCTGCCGGCCGTAACGGTGATATTGGTCGCGCCCTGCTCAATGGTCATGCAGATCGCGCCGAAGCGTTGTTGTGCAACTGGATGGAATGGTTCCCGCAACGCTTTTATGTTGAAATTCAACGCATTGGCAATCGCAATGATGAGCGCTATAACCAACCGGCCATTCAGCTTGCCAGCCGCTTGAGCTGTCCGGTTGTGGCCAGCAATAATGTGCGATTTTTAAAACCGGAAGATTTTCATGCGCATGAGGCCCGGGTTTGCATCCATGAGGGCGAGTTACTGGCTGATCCGCGGCGCAGCAGTCGCTACACTGAAGAACAATACCTCAAAAGTCCGGATGCGATGTTATTGCTGTTTAAGGATATTCCCGAGGCCCTGGAAAACTCGGTAGAGATTGCCCGGCGCTGTAACCTCAAGATGGATTTTGGAAACTATGTGCTACCGGCTTTTCCTGTGCCCGAGGGGGAAACTGAGGCTGAATATATCGAAAAACTGGCCGCTGCCGGACTGGCAGAGCGGCTTGCACGCCATGGCCTGGCCGAAGGACTGAGCGAAAAAGACTATTACGACCGCTTGCAAATTGAGTTGGGGGTGATAAACGAGATGGGATTCCCTGGCTACTTTCTAATTGTTGCCGACTTCATTCGCTGGGCAAAGAAAAAACAAATACCTGTGGGTCCCGGGCGTGGTTCCGGTGCCGGTTCTGTGGTTGCCTGGGCGTTGCTGATTACCGACCTTGATCCGCTTAAATACGAGTTATTGTTTGAGCGCTTCTTAAACCCTGAACGCTTATCCATGCCCGATTTCGATATCGATTTTTGCATGGACCAGCGCGATCGGGTGATCGATTATGTGGCACAAACCTATGGCCGCGACCAAGTATCTCAAATCATCACCTTCGGTACCATGGCCGCTAAAGCGGTGATCCGTGATTGTGGTCGAGTACTGGGACACGGTTACGGTTTTGTTGATTCTATTGCTAAATTAATTCCGATGACTATCGGCATCAAGCTTAAAGAGGCAATGAAAGAAGAGCCGCAATTACGGCTGCGCTACGAACAAGAAGAAGATACCCGTGGCATTATCGACCTTGCCCTTTCGCTGGAAGGCCTGACCCGAAATGCTGGCAAACATGCGGGTGGTGTCGTTATTGCGCCTTCCGCATTAAGCGATTTCACTCCGCTTTATTGTGAAGCGGATGGTGAAAGCGTTGTTACCCAGTTCGATAAAGACGATGTGGAAACCATTGGCCTAGTGAAATTCGATTTCCTAGGTCTGCGTACGCTGACGATTATCGACTGGGCAGTAAAAGCCATTAATCAGCGGCGCCGGTTGGAAGATAAAGACCCCATCGAAATCGAAAGTCTGCCACTGGAAGATAAGAAAACTTTCAAATTATTACAGGCCCACGATACCACCGCAGTATTCCAGCTGGAATCCCGCGGCATGAAAGATCTGATTCGGCGCCTGCAACCGGATAGCTTTGAAGACATTATCGCCCTCGTCGCCCTATTCCGTCCCGGTCCGCTGGAGTCCGGCATGGTGGGTGATTATGTTGAACGCAAGCACGGCCGTGCTGCAACTACTTTCCCTGATCCACGCCTAGAGCCCATTCTTGCACCAACTCATGGGGTTATTTTGTACCAGGAACAGGTTATGCAGATCGCCCAAGAGCTGGCCGGCTACTCACTTGGTGCCGCCGATATTTTGCGGCGTGCGATGGGTAAGAAAAAACCGGAAGAAATGGCCAAGCAGCGACTGGTATTTGTTGAAGGTTCTTCCAAGCGCGAACTATCGGACAGTAAAGCCAACTTTATTTTCGACCAGATGGAAACTTTTGCAGGTTACGGTTTCAATAAATCACATTCAGCCGCCTATGCCCTTATCGCCTACCAAACCGCCTGGCTGAAAGCCCACTATCCTGCTGAATTTATGTCAGCAACTTTGTCGGCGGATATGGATAATACCGATAAAGTCGCCATCCTTATCGAGGATTGCAAACACAGCAAAATCGAAATTGAACCACCGGATGTAAACCATTCAGAATGGCAATTTCGCGCAGTCAGCCCCAGCAGTATGCGCTACGGCCTTGGTGCAGTTAAAGGCATCGGCCATGCCGTGGTTGAGGCTATAGTCAACGAACGCGAAGAGAATGGTGAATACCCGAATTTGCAGGAATTTTGCCAACGCCTAGATCTCAGCAAAGTGAATAAACGCGCACTGGATATTTTGATTCGATCCGGTGCACTCGACAGCCTCGATGAAGATAAAAACCGCGCGCGCCTGCGGCTGATGATGCCGGATGCGATGTTGGCCGCCGAGCAAAAACAACGCGATGCTGAAGCCGGTCAGGTGGATATGTTCGGCAATGCGCTGGGGGCTACGGATGATGATTTAGCCAACAACCCTACTGGCCAACTCCTGGACATCCCCGAGTGGCCTGAAGACCAGCGACTGCGTGGAGAGCGCGAAACTTTGGGTATTTATCTTTCCGGCCACCCGATGGATCGCTGGCGGGATGACTTAAACAACTTCATCAGTTGTCCGTTATATGAACTACCGCAAAAAATTCCGGAAGCCCCCGAAGACCCTAAGTTGAGCCGCCGCCAAGCCGGTGTAGAAATGGTACTTTCCGGCTTAGTTGTAGGTATACGAAAGCGAGGAAAACAAGCTTTTGTGGGGCTTGATGACGGCAGCGGAAAAGTGGAAGTGGCGCTGTATGATGAAAGCTGGACACTCTACGCCGACCGCTTTATCAAAGATGAAATCGTAGTTATTGAAGGCCCGGTAAAAGCCGATAACTTCAGCGGTGGCTACCGCATGGTAGGCAACCGAGTAATGACTTTAGCCGAAGCCCGCAGCAACTACGCCAAGGCGATTGCCATACAAATTAAAGGCCCAGCAAACAACCTAGTTTATCAGTTGCAAAATACATTCGCCCCCTATCAGGGTGGAAAAACTGCCGTCATTATCAACTATCGCAACCAGCGCGCCAGCGCACGTTTTCATCTGCAGAAAGAATGGAAAGTTAAGGCCTGCGAGGAAGTCATAGCAGCATTAAATGACCTCGATTCCATCACCAACGCCAAGCTAATATTTTAGAGTAACGATTTTAGGGGGACGGTAGCCTGAAGTACCACCACCCTGGTTTGACTGCATGCGCTATACACATGTATTATCTGTATACAAGGTAGCTGAGTGAAAACAACCATGCAACGCGCACAAGTTTTTTTAAGAGATGATCAAAAACAATCACTACGATCTATTGCCTCACGCACCGGTCGTAAACAGAGTGACTTAATCCGTCGAGGCGTTGATCTGATTATTGAACGAGAGCAAAACCGAGTCCATGACTGGAAGCAAGCCTTACAAAACACCAAGGGTCTCTGGAAGAATCGTGAAGATATGGATGAACACCAAGCTATGATAAGGCGTGACCTTCACTCTTCGGCATAAAAATCAATTTTCTAAGAAATGCTTTTAGATACTTGTGTCATTATCGGTTATTTGCGCGGAAAACCAAATGCCGTGGTCTTTTTGGAAAGTTTGAACACGGTTCCGGCTATTACTACTGCGACCGTCGCTGAATTATATTTAGGTGTTCGGGGTACAAGAGAACTACAATTTTAATTTATATTATTTTATTTTACGAAATTGACTCTTGAAGTATAAACGCGCCAATTTAAAGCGCGCTACTTTAGAATTGATTAATTAAAACTAGAGTATAGGGGCTAACAAAATGCTAAAAGCATTCGGAGTTTTTGTTTTTTTACTATTTCTTTCTGCCGACGTTATGGCGCAACCGCGCCAGTATGAAATTTATTTTGATGTTGATAACTCAAGCGGTTCTGGTTGTCAGGTTTTACACGCTGGTTTGCCTGATATTAATGGCATTGAATCAAAAGTTACCATCGAAACCAACAACCAGCCACCGAGCATAGTTTCTACTACTTTAAGCCACTGTGCCGGCTTGGCATTTGATGCAGGAGTTGCAACAACTCCTGCCGCGCTGGGGTTTAATACTGGTGATTTTGGCGAAGATGTATTTGAAGCTGTACTGTCTCAGCCAGAATTAAATATCTTTGGCTCTGGTACTGTTCGGGTCTATTTTGCCACTGGCTCAAACAGCGCTGAGGATGTGGTGCTAGCACAGGCATCAGGCGATCCTGTTTTGCTTAGCTTTTTTTCCCCAATAGCAATACCGACACTGGGTGTATTAAGCATCCTGCTTTTGATTGTGGCATTTTTTCTAATTGGTAGATTCAAACTGCCCAGATCTTTTTCGGTGATGATTGTGTTGTTGGCTATCAGTCCCGCTGTGTGGGCAATGACCATTATTATTGATGGGCAAACTGGAGACTGGTCTGGATTCAGTCCATCAGCAATAGACCCAGCTGACGATACCTCACAAGCTGGGAGTTTTGCTGATATTACCAGCGTATATGCCCTCAACGCTGATGATATGATTTACCTGCGTATGGATATTGTGGATTTAGAAAACCAGGCGCCTGTTGCTAATGATGGTCTTGAGACAAGCTTGGAAGACACCATGGTTACTCTAATCCTGTCAAGTTCTGATGCTGACTCAGATCCCATTACTTTTAATATAGACAGCGCTCCTGTTAGTGGTGTATTAAGTGCTATCACAGTGCTTGATGCAGTTTCATCTAGTGTGGACTATACGCCCAATGGAGGTTTTTTTGGCTCGGACAGTTTTACTTTCGTAGCTAATGATGGACAAACTGATTCCACCCCTGCTAATTTTGAGATAACAGTTGAGGCGGTCAATGACCAGCCTTCTTTTACCACAGGCGGTGATGTTACGGTTGATGAAGACAGTTCAGCCTACTCTAATACTTGGGCAACAGCATTGTTAGCAGGCCCTGTCAATGAATCAGGGCAAACCCTAAGTTTTAATATGGTCTCAGTGAGTGATGCAAGCTTGTTTTCTGTGAGTCCAGTCGTTGATGCAGCAGGGAATCTAACCTTTACGCCTGCCGTAGGTGTTTTTGGAACCTCAACTGTCACTTTAAATATTATGGATAATGGCTTAACTGCCAATGGTGGAGTTGATACTTCAACCCCGGATGTTAGCTTTGATATCAATATTACTGAAGTCAATGATGCCCCAGTTCTTGCTGTTATTGGAGCACAATCAATAGATGAATTACAGCAGTTGGCATTTATAGCAACTGCTACAGACAGTAATACCCCTGCTCAGAATTTATCCTTTAGTTTATCAGGGGAGCCTACAGGAGCTACTATAACAGCGGGTGGGGATTTCACTTGGACTCCAACTGAGTCACAAGGTACTGTTGGGTCATTTACATTTGATGTTGTAGTCACCGATGATGGAGCTAACCCTGCAAATTTGACTGATTCAGAAACCATTATTGTGACAGTCAATAAAGTCAATGCTGCCCCTGTGCTTGCCAATATTGGAGCACAATCGATTGACGAGTTAACTCAACTAACATTTGCAGCCACAGCCACAGATATAGATTTACCGGTGCAGTCATTAAGCTTTAGCCTTTCAGGGACAGTGCCAAGCGGTGCAAGTATAACTGCTGCTGGAGTGTTTACATGGACTCCGACTGAAGCCCAAGGTGCAGATGTCTACACTTTTAATGTCATAGTTACTGATAATGGTACAAACCCCGCTAATTTAACAGATTTAGAAACCATTACGGTGACGGTTAATGAGGTGAATACGGCACCAGTATTGGCAGCTATTGGTAATCAAAGTATTGATGAAGAAACCCTATTGAGTTTTACAGCTGTAGCAGCTGATTCAGATTTGCCTGCTCAAGGTCTGACATTTAGCTTGTCGGGGCAACCTGCTGGAGCATCTATTACTACGGGTGGCTTATTTACATGGACACCAACAGAAGCGCAGGGGCCAGGTATGTACCCATTTTCTGTGGTCGTAACTGACAACGGAACTGGTACGCTTTCAGATTCAGAAACAATTAATGTGACAGTCATTGAAGTTAATGCGGCACCTGTTGCTGATGCTCAATCTACCACAACAGATGACGCAACTCCGCTACTCATTACGCTTACAGGAAGTGACTCCGAAGCAAGCGCGCTTACTTTTTCTATTGTCGCAGGTCCTGCTACAGGCAGCTTGGGGGCAATAACACAGTTAACTCCAACTTCAGCCAGTGTTACTTATACCCCTGGTACAGCAGGAAATAATAGCTTTACCTTTAGAGTAAATGATGGATTGTTAAACAGTAGTGCGGCGGCAGTCACTTTAAATGTAAGCTTATCGAACCAAGCACCATCGGCAGGTGCTGATAGTTACGAAACCATTGGTAATACAGGGCTACATGCTACAACAGGTGTTGCCTCTACACCCATTAGACATCCCAATAATGTATTGGTTAATGACACAGACCCAGATTTAGATGTGTTAGTTGTTTCAGCATTGGGTGTAGATACTGTTGCACCATTTACTGGAATGACGACATTAGGAGGGGATGTAATTATGCAGGTAAATGGCGATTTTACTTATTACCCTCCCGCAGGTATGACCAGTATGCTTGATACCTTTATGTATACTGCAAATGACCAGAATGGCGGGGCTAGTGTTGGCAACGTTTCTATTACCATTACATCTGACCTAGTTTATTATGTTGATAATACCGCGCCAGCTGGTGGTGACGGTCGCGATAATTCTAGATTTGATCAATTGTCTGATATTCCTGCAGCAGCTGCAAACAGCACTGTTTATGTTTTTCAGGGCGCAGGTAGTACCGCTGGGGCTATCACAATGGGCAATAATCAAAGAATGTTAGGTTCTGGGGTTAATTTAGAATTCGATGTTAATAATACATTGGCAAATCCCGATGTCTTATTTGCGGCCTCTGTTAGACCAATATTGAGTGGAGGCACGACCTTGGCATTAAATAATACTGTAGCAGGGCTCAACTTCAATACAAATTCGGTGGTTGCAATTAATGGAGCAAATGTAGGTGAATTAATACTAAATAATGTTGATGTCACAGTAAATGGCGGCACCCAAGGGATTAATATTGGGCAAGCAAATGCGATGTCCAATATAGTGTTTGGTGTAATTAACATCACCAATACAAGCTCTCAAGGCATAAACCTGTCAAATAATACAGGTAGTGTCATTAATTTTGATAGTAATTTAGTTATCAATAATACAACCGGCACAGGTTTTAACGCCATTGGTGGAGGAACAATAAATGTAACAGGTACTGGTAATTCGATAGTGACTACAACAGCGATAGCCGTCAATATTGATAATACGAATATAGGTACATCAAATGTAACATTCCAAAGTATTTCATCAAATGGTGGGAATACAGGAATAAACCTGAATGCAGTTGGTGGAACTGGCTCTTTTAATGTAACCGGTACAGGAACAACGAATGGCAGTGGCGGCACCATTCAAAATAAGGCTTCAAACGGTATATTAGTTCAAAGCAGTAACAATATTAACTTATCAAATATGAACTTCACTAATGCCACTACGACTGATACTGGCGCAGCAAACAGCAATGCGGCACTTGAATTCAATACCGCCGTTAATGTCAACTTAGTTAATCTGAATTTAACAGGCCATTTAGAACATGGAATTCTAGGTGTTTCTGTTACCAATCTAGATATATCAAATACCACAATTAACGGCACGGGTGCAGATACTGAAACCAATGAACATGGCATATTTATTACAAATCTATTGGGCAGTGGTGGCGCAGCCAGTGTGTTTGATAATCTAGTTATCAATGATTCTCAAGATACGGCAATTAGAATTATTAACAGCACATCAACGGCATTAGTCACTATCCAAAATAGCACGATAAGCAATGCTGGTGATACTGGAATCAACTTCATTACCAGTAATGCCGCAGCTAATCTAACTGGAAATGTAACAGGCAGCACCATAACAAATACAGTTGATGGTGTTTCATATGAATCTCAGGCCGGAGCTTTAATAGGCACTGTCGGTGGAGCCGGAGCACTAAGCAATACCATTGCTGCAGGTTCCAATGGAGACATGGTAAGTGGTATTTTGTTCTTTGCCAATGGCCCTGGTTTAGCGACAGTGAATGGAACAGCTAACAATAATTTTATTACGCTTGATGCGGTAAAAATAGGAGGTGTTGCACCGGTTAGTGGGCTCAATGGTGTCGGCATAGCAACTGGAGGCATGGGAACTGTGAGGGCAATTGTGAGCAACAATACGATAAATTCTTCATTCTCAGGCGTGCTCTCTCAAACTGTACATGGTGTTTTAGCAAGTAATGAAGGTACAGGAACAACTGCACAAAATGTCATCATGATTAATAATAATTCAATTACGCTTAACCCTGCAGTTGGTACAGCGACAGCCGAAACCGTAGGAATTGGAGTAGATGGCGGGCTTAATGGTGGCGGCATGACAGTTCGTTCCATTGATAACACAATTATTGCCACTGGAGATGCGTCAAATGGAGCTTCAGTTGGTGTGCAGATATTACCAACCGAATTTGGAGACCCAAACAATACAAACAGCAGGGTTTGCATAGGTTTTACCGGAAATAATATTTCAACACCAAACAACCCACTTGCTGCGGACTTTTTAACGGGAGAATTGGATGTAATTGCTGCCCCAGTTGCTCTAGGTTCATTTTTAGATGTGGAAAATTCTCCATTATCTGTACGCACTCCAGCTCAACTGGTGATGGATCTAGATGCACCACTAAATACGGCTGAAATTGGAGATGCTACGGGTTCTATTTCTGGTGTTATTACTGGAGTGGCGACATGTCCATTCTGAAATCAGCCAAACCCTACGATAGGAAACCCATTAAAAGCCCAATTAATAATGAGTTACTTAAGATTACACACCACATAGTGATCCATGAACATGATTATGATGCGAAAATCGCATTTCCGAGCTAAATATCTTGACAGGAACCTTTAGGCGTAGACTCGGATCCCAGTAAGTTGTTAAAAAAACCGGGTTCCGGCCTGCGTCGGAATGACGAAAAAAGGGTGTCGATATTCATGTCGAAACACCATCAAACACCCTGTTTCCCCAAGCACTACGGTCAAGATAATTTTCAGATAATTTTCTAGAGTGACAGTACCTTAAGGTACCGTCCCCTGGTTTGACTGCCCGTAGCGGCGATATAATATTTTTACCCGGCGCAGGTATTCCCTGGTTTCATCAAAAGGTGGAACCCCATTATATTTTCGTACGGCCCCAGCGCCGGCATTATAGGCGGCAATGACCAAATCTATATCATCAAACTGTGCTTTTAACTCTGCCAGATGGGCCGCGCCACCGGGGATATTCTGCTCAGGTAAAAACGGGTTACTGACACCCAGGTGCTTGTGGTTAAACGGCATTAACTGCATTAAACCCTGCGCGCCTTTGGGGGATTCTGCCTTTGGATTAAATGCTGATTCAGCATGAATAATGGCGCGAATCAATGCCGGCTCAACAGATGATGCAATTGCGGCCTTATTGATAATCTCGGTATATTTACTGGTATTGAGTCTGACTTTTTCCCAGCTGATCTGGCGGCATTTCACATTACTGGCATAACAAGGGAATGTTAAGATGCTAACCTTGCGCCCCGACGGCTTTACATTGGTGTAATAGATAACTCCATTTTTATCGGTGTACTTATACACCTGCGCGAAGCTGCTTGCTGACAATAAACCAGTCAGCAATAATATCATTATTATTAAGAGTTGTTTGCGCATCTACAGATTATAAAGGATCAGCGATAACCATACCGCCATCGGCAATAATGGTTTGACCAGTGATAAAAGCAGCGCAATCGCTCAACAAAAAACAAATGGGCCCAGCAATATCATCCGGCTGACCAACACGGCCTAATGCGGATTCATTATGCACCTTATTCATTAACGCGGGATTATTCATCAAGGCACTGGAAAAATCAGTTTCTATCAACCCCGGAGCCACCCCATTGACCCGAATACCCTGCTTGCCATAATCAAGCGCCAGGTTTCTGATCAGCGCCATTTCTGCCGCTTTAGAAACCCCATAAGCACCGATCATGCGACTGCCCATCAATCCGGCAATTGAGCTGATAATCACCACAGCGCCGCCGGATTGCATATGCCCGGCAGCTAATACCGTTAGTTTCATGGCGCTGTATACATTGTTTCGCATAATTAGCTCGAAAGCTTTGTAATCCACCACTTTCGCCGGGCCATACACCGGGTTGGAAGCGGCATTACATACCAGCCCATCAATTTGACCCCAATGGTTTATGGTTTTATCAACCAGAGCTTGTAACTGCTCCTCATCGCCGATATGGCAACTGACAGCAAGGGCTTCGCCGCCCGCTTGTTCTATTTCATCAACCAATAGCTGGCAATTTTCCTGCGAACGACTGCTGACCACTACCCGGCAGCCATCAGCCGCTAATTTTTTAGCCGTAGCAGCGCCAATACCCTTACTGGCACCGGTGATGATGACAACACGGCCTGCCTCGGGCATACAACTGGTTGTTTTATTTTTCGACATTGAATAATTTCCATTTATTTGTGAACAGGTAGTAGTTTAGTCTACAATCAACGGGTCGGACAATACTGTTCGTGATTTCATATCAAAGAGAGAGGATGCTATGTTTGAAATTGAATCACTATTTATCTGGTTAATTGTTGGTGCAGTTGCCGGTTGGCTTGCCGGGATGATCATGAAAAGCAAGGGTGGTCTGGTTAACAACATTATTGTGGGTATTATCGGCGCCTTTATCGGCGGCTGGTTGTTAACCACTCTTGGCCTCGCAGTGGGTAATGGTATTATAAACGCTATTATTACCGCAACTATTGGTGCTGTGGTTTTATTGTTTGCAATTGGGCTGATAAAAAAATAACGAGTATATTAATGTAACGAGTTAAAAACCCCGCATCCTTTGCGGGTTTTTTTAGCTTGGAAAATAATCGCCAGGAATAGTCTTCACGCCTATTTTCTACAGTTACTGAAGCTTTCGCATCACCCCTTCCTGCGCAGTACTTGCAACCAGCACCCCGTCACGATTATAAATACTCCCACGGGCTAAGCCACGGCCACCGGAAGCGCTGGGAGAATCACAGGCATACAACAGCCAGTCATCCACCCGGCAAGGCCGATGAAACCACATGGCATGATCTAGGCTAGCCAGCATTAATTTTCCGCTCAAGAATGAAACATCATGCGGCAGCGATGCCGTACCCACCAATTGAAAGTCAGAAGCATAGGCTAGTAAAACCTGGTGTAAATCCATATCGTCCGGAAGCTTACCGCGACAGCGAAACCAAACCTGCCGTGCCGGTTCATGCACTCCGGGATTGAGCGGGTTAAATGCTTGTACCGAACGAAACTCAAATGGTCCTGCCTGCAAAAACCAGCGGCGTAATTTTACCGGGATTTCTGCCAATATTTCTGCAGATAAAGGGCTGGTGGGCCCGAGAGAATCCGGGTCTGGAACATCAGGTGCGGGCATCTGGTGTTCCATGCCCTCTTCCGGCACCTGAAATGAAGATGCCATGGTAAAAATCGGCCGGCCGTGCTGGATAGCAACTACTCGTCGGGTAGTAAAACTACGGCCTTCCCGGCTACGGTCAACTTCATATACTATCGGCGCACTAACATCCCCCGCACGCAGGAAATAGGCATGCATGGAATGTGGTTTGCGTATGCTATCCACCGTTCTGGTGGCAGCCAGTAAAGATTGCGCCAATACCTGGCCACCAAAAACCCGGGGAGTACCAATATCCCGGCTTTCACCACGAAATATATTGTCTTCGATTTGTTCTAACTGAACGACATGTAATAATTCATCAATAACTGCAGTCACACCATTCTCCTTACATTCTGAAAGCAGTATACCTGACCTTGCAAAGAGCAAATGTACCAACGACAAATCCCGCCTATGCTGTTAGCATATTGATATGAAACGACCACATAGCTTCCTCTGGCACGATTATGAAACCTTCGGCACTAACCCGCGCTGGGACCGCCCCTCGCAATTTGCCGCCATCCGCACCGACGCTGACCTAAACCCGATTCCCGGTGAACAATACGAGTGGTTCTGTAAAGCCGCCGATGACATGCTGCCGCAGCCCGATGCTTGCATGATAACAGGCATCAGCCCGCAGGCTACTTACCAGCATGGCCGCAAGAGCGTTAGCGAGGCTGACTTCGCCCGGCGCATCCGCGAACTCATGCTTAAGGGCAGATCCTGCAGTGTCGGTTATAACTCCATCCGTTTCGATGATGAGTTCAGCCGCAACCTGTTTTACCGCAACCTCTTCGACCCCTATGAGCGCGAATACAAAAACGGCAACAGCCGCTGGGATCTAATTGATTTGATTCGCGCCTGTTATGCCCTGCGCCCGGAAGGTTTGAATTGGGTATACCACGAACCCGGCAAACCCAGCTTTAAACTAGACCAACTGAGTGTAGCCAATCAGTTTGAACATACAGACGCGCATGACGCACTTGCCGATGTGCGCGCCACCATAGATATGGCCCGATTGGTGCAGACCAAACAACCGCGTCTGTTTGAATGGTCGCTAAGCTTGCGCGATAAAAAAGCCGTAGCCGATATGCTGGATCCTATGGCAGGCAAACCCTTACTGCATATCAGTGCCAAAATCCCCGCCATTCGTGGCTGTACCACGCTGATTCTGCCCGTTTGCAAACACCCACAAATCCCTGCGCAAACACTTTGCGTTGACCTGATGATCGACCCCGGACTTATCCTCGACCTATCTGTGGAAGAACTGCATGACCGGCTGTTTACCCCCACTGCCGATTTGCCTGAAGGTCTGGAGCGGCCTGGTATTAAGGGAATCGCTGCGAACAAATGCCCTTTTATTGCCCCACCAGCGGTGTTGAAAGGTGTAGACCATGAGCGTATTCGCCTAGACCAACAGCGTTGCGAAACCAACCTGAAAGTCTTTAATAAATACCAGGCCGATGCCGCCGATAAACTCACCGCGCTTTACGCCAAAAGTAACTTTCCTGAATCTAGCGACCCGGATCAAATGATTTATGGCGGTGGCTTTTTTAGCTTTGCAGACAAACAACAACTGGAAAATATTCATCACCTTTCACCCGAAGAGCTAGCTAAAAACAATTTTAGTTTCCAGGACAAACGACTCAGCGAAATGCTGTTTCGCTACCGCGCCAGAAATTATCCCGAAACCCTCAACCCAGAAGAAAAAGAAA
>JAKITK010000046.1 GCA_021648125.1 Lysobacterales bacterium | reverse complement strand
CGCTGGGGACATGCAATTTCGTGCTAAGGTAAAACAGCGCATGGAAGGCTTAGTCGAGAGTAGTCGCGGGCTGGTATTGGCCACCCATAACACAAACCTTATGCAATCTCTGTGCACCAAGGGCTTAATACTATCAAAAGGCAAGATGATTTTTTACGGTGAGCTTGACGAGGCACTGGATTTATATAAGCAACAACAGAAGAAATTATAAAAAATGAATCTTTAACATGGCAGAAATTTTTTTATCAATCTTTAAAAACACCCCAATAGCCAGTCGAATAGTTGCAGGCTATACTGAGGGCATAATGGCTTACCGGAGACCTGAAATGACGAATAAAACATGGAGCGCTTTTTTCCTTATCGCTGCACTATTGGTGATTTTACCGGCCTTAGCATCGGCCGGAAATATATACAAATGGGTTGATTCCAAAGGCAATTTACACTTTGGTGAGAAAGTCCCCGAGGGCATTCAGGCGGAAAAAATCACCCCCGACACTCGCAAAGTTGGAACTGCCGCCCCCTCAGCTCAAGAACTACAAGTTTCTAAAGAAGAGGCGCTAATACGCAAAGAAACCGCGGCTGCTGAAAAGGAAAAAAGGCGCACACGAAAAGAAGACAAAGCCTTGCGTGAAAAGCATTGCGCAACTGCCAGAAAACGCATTGCGACGCTTGAGCCAACCCCCAGAATTCTAGTCAAAAATAAAGATGGGACAACGCGCAGACTGAATGACGATGAGCGCCTGGATTGGTTACAAAAATCCAGAGATGCAGAAAAGGAATACTGTGGCAAGTAAACTATCTAGGGATACCTTATAGGTAAATAAGCACTAGCTTACAGTGCTTCCTCAGGCTAAAATTAGCGGCTCTGTCAGATAGTCTGTCAAATAAGAATATAGTTATGAAAACATCTCAATTTCACCTAGCTACCACCCGGGAAACCCCTGCCGATGCAGAAATCGCATCACACCGTTTAATGCTGCGCAGCGGCATGATTCGCAAACTGACATCCGGCATTTATATCTGGTCACCACTGGGGCTACGGGTACTGCGCAAAGTTGAATATGTTGTGCGTGAGGAAATGAACCGCGCAGGCGCATTGGAAATGCTAATGCCTTCAGTTCAGCCAGCTGAACTATGGGAAGAAAGCGGCCGCTGGGATCAATTTGGTCCACAGTTACTTAAAATGACAGATCGTAACGGTCGCCAATATGCCTTCGGCCCCACCCATGAGGAAGTCATTACTGACTGGGCGCGCCAAGAGCTGAAAAGCTATAAGCAGTTGCCAGTGACTTTCTACCAGATACAGACAAAATTCAGAGATGAAATTCGACCACGCTTCGGAGTAATGCGGTCACGCGAATTTATCATGAAAGATGCCTACTCTTTCCACATTGATAACGCCAGCCTGCAACAATCTTATGAAATTATGCACACGGCTTATACCGCCATATTTACTCGCCTGGAATTAACTTTCCGTGCAGTACAAGCAGATTCCGGTGCCATTGGTGGCAGTCAGTCACACGAGTTTCATGTATTGGCAGATTCCGGTGAAGACTTTATAGCCTATTCCGACAGCAGCGAATATGCCGCAAATACTGAAATGGCTGAAGCCCTACCCGGGCTTGATACCGCACCTGCGGCAAGTGCAAGCGTAGAAAAACACGCCACCCCTGGCTGCCATTCAATTGAAGATGTGTGTAAACATTTAAATGTTGAGGCGATACAAACAGTTAAAACCCTGGTGGTAGAGGCTGAGGAGGGGTTAATGGCGTTGGTTCTACGCGGTGATCACAAGCTCAATGAGCTAAAAGCCGAGAAACTGGATGGGGTTAAAGCGCCCTTGCAACTAGCCGATGAGGAGCAAATTAAAGCCGCTATTGGTTGCGGTACCGGCTCGCTGGGTCCGCTAAACTTGCCGATCCCAATGATTATTGATCGCAGTGCCGCCGTGCTGGCAGATTTTGTCTGCGGCGCTAACGAAGATGGCTTCCACAACAGTGGAGTAAATTGGCAGCGCGATGTTACTGCCACCCAAATTGCTGACCTGCGTGTGGTCGTCGCCGGCGACCCCAGCCCCGACGGCAAAGGTAGGCTATCGCTACTACGCGGAATCGAAGTCGGGCATATATTCCAGTTGGGAAGTAAATATTCCGAGTCCATGAATGCCGTAGTTTTAGGCGAAAATGGTCGAGCGCAAGCCATGCCCATGGGTTGCTATGGTATAGGTATTACCCGGATTGTAGCCGCGGCTATTGAACAAAACCATGATGACCGCGGGATTATCTGGCCGCTCCCGCTGGCACCATTCGAAGTTGCCCTACTACCGATGAATATGAAAAAATCACTGCGCGTGCGTGAGGCGGCTGAAAAGCTTTACGCTGAGCTAGTAGATGCAGGTATTGATGTGCTTTTCGACGATCGCCCGCTACGTCCTGGGGTAATGTTCAACGATATGGAGTTAATCGGTATTCCCCACCGCATTGTTATTGGCGAACGCGGTCTCGATACAGGCGAAATAGAATATCGTGCTCGCAATGAAAGCGAAAACACCCAAGTGCCACTGACAGACATTATCATTCACCTCAAACAGCGACTGCAGGGTGGATAGTGCCAAAGCTCAGAACTTCTGTGCTGTGGTCAAGGCGTAAACGATCTGCCGTATTCGCTCCTGGGTTGTAGATCACACAGGCAGAGCTAGCTTGAGCACCAAGCTAGGCTATACTTTTCCTGAGTTACCCGAAATTACAGAACGACCGTAATCAATCGGAGCCACAATAGGGGTCGTGCTGAACCTCCCCCCAATTAAATTCAGGAAAAAATATCAACGACAAAGCTAGTATTTTTTTAACACTCAATTGGCCATCATAATTGTCGCCAAACCGGTCAAGATAATTGACGCAAGACATGAAGGGTATCCATGACAGGCACCTCATAAAAAACATCCTACATCAGTATCCAACTCCAGCCGATGATTTCTTCGCACCCGTAGCTCATAGTGGTACTCAACGGGGAAAATCATGACATGATCGCCCCGAAGACTCCTTGGTGTGAGCCAAGCGACAGAGCTGTACCCTACCCGCCACGCTGGGATTATGGGTTAGCTAAGCCAATTAAGTTTATAGTGTTGCCAATAATCATATAAACATTACCCGCTTCATCTTCACCAAAACTTGTAGTACCAAACCCCACATCCTGCCAAAATTCCGAGGTCCAAGTACCGGCAGAAATGGTGGCGAAATACATTTCACCACCGCAAAGATCAGAGTAAACATACAAACCGGCCAAGCCTGTAATTGGCCCACGATACACATAGCCGCCAATAACCGAACAACCATCATTTGCCGAGTGCGGCAAATCAATTACCGGTTCTACATACTCATCACCAGGGGTACACATAGTGGTGTTAAAGTCCCGCGCACCCTCTCGGCAACGCCAGCCATAGTTCTCGCCCCCGTTGCTGGAAGTTGGTTGGAAATTCACCTCCTCAGCTACATCCTGACCAACATCAGCAGTAATCAAATCACCAGTAAGGCGGTCGAAGCTCCAGCGCCATGGATTGCGCAAACCATATGCCCATATTTCCCCGCACTTACTGGGATCCTGTGCAAAGGGATTATCAGCTGGAATTGAATATACCGCAGCACCCAGACCACATTTATTAGCTGTTACCACTGCAGCTTCAAAAGAGTCTCTCAGCAAGATACTAGGGTTCACATCAATACGCAATATTGCACCCAGTAAATTATCGTTCTCCTGGGCATTATTGCCGGAGTCACCACTGCCGCCACCATCGCCCATACCAATATACAGATAACCATCAGGACCAAAATGAATATCACCACCATTATGATTTTCCGCTGGTTGATCTATCCGCATGATGACCTGGGCACTGGCTGGATCGGCAACATTGGGGTCAGAGCTAACCTTATAGCGCTCAATGATAGTATCACCAAAATTTGGACTGCTTTTAGTGTAGTTAACATAAAAATAGCCGTTATTACTGAAATCAGGGTCAAAATCCAACCCTAACAAACCGCGCTCGCCACCACTGCTAACTTTTAGGTTAATGTCTAGAAATGGGGCTTCAAGCACTGAAGTGCCATTATAAATTCGGATCGTGCCAGCCTGCTCAATAATAAATAGCCTGCCGCTACCATCCCCGGCATGCCGGACGGTAAGGGGGTTGCTCAAACTAAACAGCAGCTGCAGTTCAAGGTTCGCAGGGATGGCCGCGTACAGCGAACCGGACAAGAATATAAACAGTAATATCAAGGCTTTATTGCTTTTCATTGTGTTTCTCTCTTGGTGTCAATTTATTTATGTAAAGCTGGGAATGCTCGGTATTCGGCCGCAATCGAGCTTTTAACTTTATATAGCAACTAGATTTATGGTAGTTTTATATCTAGCTGTTTATTATGGCTTATATAAACAAGAGATATTTATTGGTTCAGTATGAACGGTTGAAAATTCTCGTTCAGCGTTCAAAATACCAATCTCTCTTGGCAATTTTATCAGAACCCCTTATGAGTGAGGATAAGCATGACTATGAGTAACTACAGAAAACTACTACTAAGCTTGCTTTTATTGTTTTCAACAACTTCTTTATATGCTGAGACAATACCGGGTTCGTTAACGGCTTATTCGACCATTAGATCTATCGGTTTTGAATGGAATATATCTGGGGATACTGAAAATAACGCTCAAGCCCTGGTTCAATACAGAGTCAACGGCTCTACCCCGTGGCTTGATGCGCAACCTTTATTTCGAGTGAACTTCCAAGCTTATGACATGCTATCCGGCAGTATTTTATTTCTTGATGCGGGTACTGAATATGAGATAAAACTTGAGTTCTCCGATCCTGACGGGGGTAGCGAAACTAGAACTGAAGTCGTTTCAACCAAGCCTGTGCCTACTCTCCCCACTGGAGGCTCTATCTATCATGTAAACCCTGGAAATGGTGGTGGCGATGGCTCGCCAGCAAACCCATTTCTTGGAATTGCCGCCGCTCAAGCAGTAGCGCAAGCTGGTGATATTTTTCTGCTACACACTGGTAATTACGGCAGCGGCGGAGAAGTATATTTTACCCAAGCCGGAGAAGAGGATAATCATGTTGTCTGGAGAGCTGCAGAAAATGAAGATGTAGTTTTCAATCAAGTGCGAATACAGGCAAACTATATATGGTTAGAAGGCTTAAATTTCATTTACGCTGATGGTAATGATTATGGCCTCAGAACCTCAAATGCTCCATTAGGGATAGTTATCAGAAAAAACAACTTCAATAATTGTAACTATTGTATTTACCTTAATAATGGAGGGGAAAGCTGGTATATAGCCGATAACATTATTGTTGGAAACAATGACCCAAATGATGGCTCTAATTTTGGAGGGGAAGGCATAGAGCTTGCAAAAACTTCTGGACATACCGTAGCACACAATAAAATATCAAGAGTAGCGGATGGCATTTCTTATCCGCATACAAATGTTGATATATATGGAAATGATATATTCGAGACCACAGATGACGGTATTGAAGGCGATTATGGTCATAATAATATCCGCATCTGGGGCAATCGGATTTCTAACCCAATGAATAATGGAATATCATTTCAGCCCATGAATGGCGCGCCTTGGTATGTTTTGTACAACCAGGTCGCGGCACCTGGAGAAAGCGCACTAAAGCTTAGAAATAGAACAGATAGAGTTTTATTAGCACATAATACTCTGGTAGCTTGGAGCGGGCCAATTGGATCAGGATCCAGCCTAATGCAAAGTTTTAAATCCATTAATAATTTATGGATTTCTATTCAGGATAGATATATTTGGGAAACAAATACAGGCGATGTTCATTGGAGAACCCACTGGGATTATGATGGATATGATTGGGGAGATTACCCTTTTGTCTTTAAGTGGGATGGGCAGCGTTTAAGAGATATTCCTGAATTCCAGAACTATACTGGTCAGGCTATGAATTCAATTCGGATTGATAAATCCACCTGTTTTGAAAACTTTGATATCCCGGCCCCTCCACCAGCGATAATACCGTTTCAGCATCTGACTTTGAAGCCTGAGTGCAATGCGGTTGATGCAGGAGTTTACTTAGCCAATATCAACAATAATTTTAATGCAGCAGCGCCAGACCTAGGAGCTCATGAAGTTGGTAGGCCATTAACCCAATATGGGCCAAGAGGTGATAATAGCGGTTTTATTTTCCGGAATTCTTTTGAATAAACTAAATGCTGTGCCTTATTAAAAACCGCCAATGCTAGCGGTTACAGGTTCAACTGCTGCTGTCGCTTCACAATAGGGCAACCGCAGGAAAATATAGGGAGTCGAGCCTGGAACAAAGGCCGAGAGCAATGCAGGCGCAATCGCGGAGCCCTTGAAAATATAAGTCAAAGCCTGCCCGTGCAGAATAAGTTTGGAGATTCCTTAATCTTTTCTAAAAATCCAGGGCAAAGCCAGCAAACGGTCAATACGGCTATCGGTTGGTGTACGCAGATAGTTTAGCCCGACCTGCTGGGTGGTTAACTTGGCCTGGGGAAGATAGCTAGCAGTGCCGAATAGGTAATCAAACCAGGGTACAACGGTACCGTAGTTGCTATCGGTGTAGCGCTGTTCACTGAGATGGTGCAAATAGTGAAAGCCAGGGGTAACTAGAAACAGTCTCAGTTTTCGATCAAGTTGTTCCGGCAACCGAATATCGGCGTGTGAAACCAGTACAACCGCCAGCCGTAAGGCGAAATATAGGTAGGCAACTCCCATGGGAACCCCTAACCATATAAATATCGGCAGACTGATGAGCATATACAACATCCCCTCAAAGGGGTGATGGCGGTGCGAAGTGGTTACATCTAGCCGAGTATCGTTATGATGGACCGCATGGATCCGCCACAAAAACGGCACCTGGTGCATGGCCCGATGAAACCAGTAAGATAGCAACTCCAGAAAAACTAGGGTGAGTAAAACCATTAGCCAGGTAGGCACGGCGTAGCGTGTATACAGGGGCTCAATCGGAGTCAGCCACGCGGTCAGGCCCACTGCATGGAGGAAGTAGGCAAAATAGAGGAAGATAACAAAATTAAGCCATGCCAGTCCGAGGTTATTCAGCCAGCGAAAAACCGATGGCCCTTGGTCGCTAGCCCGTGCACTAAAGGACTCAACTAGCATTAAAACCAAAATGCCGCCAAAGGTGGCGGCAAACTGTATTTCGGTGAAGTGTTTTTGGATAAAGTCCAAAATTCGCTCCGTGTCTATACAGGCACTAGCTTGGGGTTGGGGTTACTCGCCCTCCCCCCCACCAGTGCAATCAATCACACAACTCTCGCCTGCGGCAAGTCCTAGACCAGCCGCGCATTCCGGCCCCTCAGGAAAGGTGTTCCCTGTGGGATAAGTGTCGCAAAACGAAGGTTCTGGGGTAACACTTAGGACTTGTAACATAATAGTTGTGGTGTTGTTGAATATATTGTAATTACTCGCGCTATACACCACACTACCACCAGCTGGGTTATTAAGCGGGAAAGTTACATCCAGCGCCTTGGCCTCACTTACTAATTCCACTCCCGAATAACTGGCTGTAATCGCCAATGCGACAAGCCCTATGGACATCAGTTGATGGCCATTGGTTTTAATCGCCCGGAAGGCGACTACCGCCAGTAGAAGCCCGAGAATAACCAGCGTGGCACCGCCCAGTGTTGGAATAACACTAGGTGCTGAAGCGTTGGCTCCGTAAACCAGTTGGCCACCAGCTAAACCAGCAAATGCGGTAGGACTGAATCCCGTTAGCAGTAGTAATAACCATTTTCCTGTTGTGTTCATTTTTTAATCCCCCATTGTATGAGTGTGAGCGATTCCATTTTCCTTGGTTGTAGACCAAGTAGAAGTAAATAAAATCGTTACTTCCAATAATAGCACTAGACGCTTCTTGCTTCAACCCACAGCCTTGTCCCCACACGGCTAATTCGTTCTACCCAGAAAACCTTGCTACTTAAAGGCATTCATTAAAGAGTTGAACAAAGCACTCAAGTTGTGATATAAATCACTCTCAAGATTCCATTGAGGAGTCGCATTGTGCAACTTCAAGAAATTACAGTTCGCCCGATTACAGTGCAGGAAGCTGATCGCTACCAAGCGTTAATGCAGGCGCATCATTACCTGGGGGCATCACGGCCTATCGGGGAAACACTACGCTATGTTGCATTCTGGCGTAATCAATGGATTGCGTTAATCAGCTTTTCATCTGCCGCCTTGAAGTGCACCCTGACTATCAATGTGGAGAGCCCAAGCTCATGCTAAGTGCCGATCAAATGAAAACCTTGCCCGAACTTTTTAATAATATTCCAGACCCACGCCGAACACAGGGGCGAGGCCACCGATTATCCACTATTCTTGCCATCACCGCAGATGCCCTACTAACACAACGCGAATTTTCCCGCCACCTGGTGGAAGACCGTCAAGCCCATTATCACTTCACGGTTAAGGGCAATCAGAAAACATTACTGCATGACCTGCAGTGTTTCTTTCAAAGCAAAAATGAATTAGCCGATGCCACTGAGGTCAGTTATGGGCATGGGCGTATAGAAACTCGAAAAATATGGGTAACAACCGAACTGAATGCGTATCTTGACTTCCCTTATGTCGCTCAGGCTTTTGTCATACAGCGAGAGGTCGTCAATAAAAAAACCGGTAAAGTATCTGGTGAAATTGCCTACGGGGTGACCAGTCAGAGCACCTATGATGCCACCGCCTGTGAGGTACTACGAACAAATCGAAATCATTGGTGTATTGAAAACAGTTGCCATTACATACTGGACTGGGTTTATGATGAAGACCGCTGTCGTATTCGTTCCCAATATGGCCCTGAAAACATCACTCCTCTCAGGCGTTTTGCGATTGGTATAATCAAAACCACCAGCTCTAAAGGTGTGGCTGAAACCATGAGAAATTTAACGATGAATGTAAGGCTGGTTTTTGACTATTTGAAAATGACTGAAAACTCTCGCGGACGCTGTGTTTTTGCTTAGAACGAATTAGCCGTGACTATAAAACTCGGTAGCTTGCTGCCGAGTTCTTTATCCTGTATGGCTTATGTTGATTTAAACCCCACTCGAGCGGCAATGGCACGCACACCAGAAACATCTGAATTCACATCAATACAGGAACGAATAAATACCCAGACTTCAGACCTGCTGGCCTTTGGCCAGGGATAAATGATCTACCGTATTCACTCACTGGTTATATGAAGTTAGTTGATTGTACCGGTAGAGCAATCTTGAATGACTTACTGGATACCGGCCTTCGACAGTATGACGACGATGAAGTTAACGGGACGCCAGTGTTGTATTGTCTATTGTTCAGCGTTCTCTTAAAAGTACCACTTTAAAGAAAACTGTACATAGTCATCATTGTTAAATACTTTACTTGCCTCATCTGAGCCGCCACCTGCCAAAGTACGAATGCGTAACTCAGCAATGAGATTTTCACCAATTCGATGGTGTCCTTCAATATTCACAAATCTGTTATTGTTTTGAATGTCAAAAACAATTCCTGCCAAAATACTGCTGTCTTGTGAATTATTTAGTACATAACGAGCTGCTAGGAAAATGTCATTATCGGCAAAGGTTATTGTGCTATTCTCATTCCTGTTGTCGTACTGGTATTCCAATAACAAACCTAGGTCTGCTGCATTATTTATTTGAAATATGGTGTACTCAAACCCACCGACAAAAGCCATAAAATTATCGATTTTGGTACGTCTATAGATGCTTTCCAGCTTCCATAACCACGCCTCGATAGTGTACTGCAGATCTATTCCTATTTGAGTCATTTGATCATAATAGGGAACCAGGCTGTTGAAGTCAGTTGCGGGTAGGAGTCTGGGCTCTCTATTGGTTCCTTCGAAAGCATATATCCCAACATCCACATTGCCAATGTAGTGGCTGTACCTCAAGGTCAAGTCAATATTTTTTGCATTAGATGAAGATTCATAAACAGCATCATCAATCGTTGAACCAAAACTGAATCGTCCACCTGGCCCTGGAAATGTTCGTTCCCTGAAGTAAGGCAAGATAAAGAGATCTAACTTCCCCCAGTCTTGCTGATTACTAAAATGAATCATTGGCTGCCCCAACTTAGCTTCCTGATCGATGTCTTCGACTAAGTCAGTTTGATTAATTACGTCAACTATATTGGCGGACTCTGTCACACCCCAAAATATTTTGTTAATACCGACCGTTGTTGTCCAATTTTGATAGTTAAATGACCAATAAAACTCTCGAAAGTCAGAATGAGTTCTTTCACTATCTTGATCATCATAACGGCTGAACCCAACAATACTAAATCTTTGTGACCTGTCATCACTGCGCCACTTTAATTCTGCTTCTAAAACGAGTGATGTGTTGATGTCAGTGGCTTGAGTCTCAAATCTTGGCGATTGAAAAAACTCACGAAATTCAACTCCAACACTTGCGGAAAAATCAATTTCTTCGGCTTTAGCAACAACACTGAGTGCTAATATCACAATTAAAACTAAAAAATTAATCATTGTCATTAACGCAAGTTAGATAAACGCCCTTTTACAAAGTCGTTGTCTGTAAGTCCGGCCTTAAATGTATACTCTGCATAGATCAAATCTGTGCTTTTACCATTCTTTGCATTTTCCATATGCAGGTTGTGTGCCCGCCAGACACCATCATAATTGCGATAGTCCATAAATGTTAATGTTTTCAGCAAAGTGTTTTTGCGATCATAAAAATCTATTTTTCTCAATTGAAAATCAGTTTGATCAATCCAGGCTATTTGTCGTGTATAACCGGAAAATTCATACAATGGTATCCGCTCAACCACATCACATTTCACCTCATCACAAGTCTCTTCACGCAGCCATTGATAGTCATACTTATTTAACTCGTTGGCGGTGAAGTCCTCAAAGGCAAATTCAGAACCAACAAATGGACCTGATTTGCTTTTGGAGGATATTCTTTTTACACGTTTTAACGCTGGTAAAAACAACCATTGATCATCTTGCTTTAAGATTTTTGCATGTGACAATAGAGCTGTGCCCTCCACATCTTTGGGGGTATTAAACAGCACTAGGCTTTTATCACCTACACTTTCACTTGCAACCTCTAAAGTTGTAAATGTCATTGAGCGAGAACTTTCCTGCCCCGCTTTGTTACGCAATATCATTGTTACTTTAACTTCACTATCCGAAAAACCATTATCGGACCGGTCGGATCTAGCTGATACTTGGTATCCTTTTGACTCCTCTTTTGAGCTGGTATCTTGGGCCATAATTGGGCTTGAAATTAATCCCGTGATTAATAATATGCTAATCATCAGGCTTGCTGTTTTGGTTTCCTTACTCATTGTTTTATTCCCAGTGGTTGTGTTTAATTTTGCCTGATTCTTTTTATCAAAAATCACTAATAATGCAGGCAATAAAAGAAAGTCGAGAATTAGGGCAAAGACTATTGCCATGCTCGTTAACATACCCATGTCATAATTGACTTTAAAAGTTGAAGTGGTTAGCACTAAAAAACCACAAGTCAATATAACAGTATTAACAAGAATGGCGACACCTACATTCCTATAAGCATATATAACAGACTCTGCTGCATTCAATCCTTTTTCGCTTCTAGCTCTCACATATTTGGATAAAAAATGCACTGTGTCATCAACTATAATCCCCAATGATATTGATGCCACTGTAGCAACTGAAAAACCTACCTCCCCAACCAATATAGCCCATACCCCAAAGGTGGTTAATATTGGTAATCCATTAGGTATTAAACTTAAAAGGCCAAGTCTCCAACTCATTAATGAGAGCATTAAAATCAAAGAGATTGCGACAATAGCACCAATTGTGCCGGCAATCATATTGCTTACATTTCTATCAGCAATGTAAGTAAACATAACTTGAGTACTAGTAGGAATGGTGCTGTGCATGTAATCTGGCAGGTTTTGCTTAATCCAGTTTGTTGTATTGTTTAAAAATTCCTTGGTTTCAGCTGTAGAGCTGTTACCGAGTGTTGCTGTTACCCTGGTTGCTGATTTATCTATATTTATCCTGTCATTCAAGTCTAGTCCATAAGGCAAAGACATTTGATAAAATAACAAATACTGTGCAGCTAAATTAGCTTCAGTTGGTATTTTATAATAACCAGGATCATCACCGTGTAAGTTCTGGTTCAGTCTTTTTATAATTTCTGAATAGGAATAAACATGCTTGACTAAATCTTGAGATTTTAAATAAGTAGTAAACTTTTCCAAGCTTAACAAATACTCAGGGCTACTGATTTCCCCAGCTGCCGAGGCTGGTAATGAGAACTCTACTGGATATATTCCAAAATTTTTAACCAGCTGGTCAGTATCTTGCCTAAATTTTATACTTTCATCAAAATACTCAGACCATTGGTCATTAAATTCAATCTTTGGAATAAACGAAATTAGCACGATGCAAGCAAGCCCCATTGAAACAATTATTTTTTTAGGATTTGATACGACAAACTCGCCTAAATTGTTTAGTATCAGTTCACTTTTTGATTGTGATTTAGGTTTTTGTACCGGAAATATGGAAACCAGTATTGGAAGTAAAATCAACGATAATATCCAAGCCGCGAATATACCCATAGCAGTAATATTACCCAAATGCCAAAACGGGGGCGAATCTGAAAAATTCAGAGCTAAAAACCCAATAATTGTAGTCAACGATGTGATTGTGATAGGTAAAAAATTAACGCGTACTGACTCAACAATGGCAGCGTTTTTGTTCATGCCTTTCCATAAATTTTTCCTTAAAGAAATCAATATATGTAAAGAATCAGCTACCGCAAGTGTCAATATTATGGTTGGTGCTGATGCAGAAATTGGCGTTAATTTAATCCCAAAGAAACCGGCCATACCCATGCCTACAGCGGTTGAAAACAATATCACAAAAATTGTTGCAAATGTTCCAGCGAATGAACGAATAATAAGTAATGTAAGTACTAAAATCACTGCAAACATAATCGGCACTAAGGTACTCATATCCTTAAAGCCAGCTTCTGAAAAAGCATTATTCAACATCGAAACACCACTTAGTGAAACCTTTATATTCGGGTGCATATTGTTCAATTCAACAGTTAAGGCTCTTGCTTTTGCTACTGAATCGGGAACTTCCATCAAAGTCTTTTGTGGGTAGTTCAGTGTGATATTGACTGCCAAAGCCTTGCCGTTTTCACTGACTAATTGCTTATAAAGAAGTGGTTCAGTAAGGGCAATATTCTTTATCTTAGCTAATTTTGCTGGCGTTAATTGTTTGGCATTTTCAACCAAGTTTTCAACAATCAAATCATCACCTTGACTATAGGTGTGTTGAAAGTTACTCACTGAGTCAACTCTTTGTGCGTAAGGAATTTGCCAGGCCTCGTGTGTCAACCACTCCACGGCACTTAAAGTACTACTCGAAAAGGCAGTGTTTTTTTGAGGTTCTAAAACGAAAATAATATTGTCATTTTTAGAATATATTGTTTGTAAATCTTCAAACGCTTGAAGCTCTGGATTAGCTTCTGAAAAGAAATCACGATAATTTGTTGAAAAGTCTAAATATCGCACACCTGAGCCAATTATGATGACAACTGCAACAATTGTAATCAGCACATAATATCGATACTGAATTGTATTTTCACTAAGTTTTTCTGCAAACTGATCAATTGATTTAAAATAATTTTTCATACATGTTTTTCCTGTCAAAGCAGTAACATTTATGACCGCTTGGTCAATTAATAGGCAAAAAAACCCGCCTAATCTATAGTTAAAAATTATTTAACTTATAAGCCCAGTAGTTCAAATTGAGCTTCTAGTATTTGATTGGCCTGCTCAAGATTAATCATGTCCTTTAAATTTACACTTAGGCCTGTCATTAGTGTCATCAATAGTCCGATTGTCATTTCAGGGGGGTATTTAAATTTCCTCCCATTAGATTCAGACATAACGAGCACACCTAATATTAGTGAGTTAAATCTCTGAAACTGCCTTTCAGCAAGTGCTTTAATTTCTGCATCATTAGGAACAGTTTCCACTATTGCATTCACAACCATACACCCCCTATTACTTTGGTCGCCCATAGTACCCGAATATGACAATACTTCTTTGAAAGACTTCTTTAAACCGATTAATGGGTCTGGTTCACTATTTATTATATTTTTATGTTTTGTATATATATCTTCGTAATAAGTATTTAGTGCTGCTTTGAAAAGTGTTTTTTTATCCCCAAATGTTTGATATAAACTGCCTTTGTGTAAACCTGTAGCTTTAAGCAAATCAGCAACACTGGTTTGCTCATATCCTTTTTTCCAAAAAACATCAATCGCAATTCTGACAATGTCATCTGGATTAAATTTTCTCGGTCTGCCAACAGTCATAATCGAATCGTAATAGTTTATGACCGGTTAGTCAATAATTAATTTTATTTTTGCTTTACATACAGTCTAAATCCGTAGGTTTTCCTGTGTGTCTAGCTGACCCCATACACACCCTGTTTGGAGTAACATAAATTTCAAGGCGAAGAACACAAACTCCATGAAATACTAAAAGCATCGAAAGAACGATTCAAAAAATCAAATATCTCGGGCTACGAGAAAAATTTTCCCCGCGTGAATAGGTATCCCCCACAGAATTATAATTGGCGAACGCGGCTTGGAGGTCAGCGAAATAGAGTATCGCACCCGTAATGAAAGTAAAAACACTCCGATACCTCTGGCTGAAATTATCAGCTACCTCAAACAGCGATGACAGGGCGGATAAACCGCCAGCACCCGACTCCCAAACCTTATTCTTGAGTTACGAGGAAATCTATCGCCAAGTGGCTCAAAGCTCGGGTTCCAAGCCCCAACACCTGCTCGTCCACATCAAACATTGGTGAATGATTGGATGGTGCGGTTAGCGGATCCTGGCCTTGCGCTACTGAACCGAGGTAAAAATACAAGCCGGGAATTTCATTAGCAAAAAAGGAGAAGTCTTCTGCACCGGTTACTAAATTGGGGGTAAATATTTCGCGCTCGCCAGATACCTTAACTAGGGTTGGCATCATCTGGTCAAACAGATCACTGTCATTGACAGTAACCGGATAGCCAGTGTCGATCTCAACGGTTGCAGTAGCCCCGGCAGAGGCCGCAATGTTTTCTGCTATCAATTTAACCTCTGCATGAATCTGTTCACGCATCTTCGGGTCGAAGCTGCGGATGGTACCCCAAAGTTCAACCTCATCGGGAATAATGTTGTGGCGTATGCCGCCAGTAATTTTGCCGATGGTCACGATTGCCGGTGCTTTAGTGATATTCACCTTTCGGGAAACTATGGTTTGCAGGCCATTAATAATTTGCGCGCTGGTAACGATGGGGTCAACCCCGCCCCAGGGACGGGCACCGTGGGTTTGCCGACCTCTGACTTTGATGGTGAGGGTATCAACCGCTGCCATCATCGGGCCACGGCGCAGAGCAATCGTGCCAAACGGCATGTTCAGGCCAACATGCAGTCCGAATATTGCCTCCGGCTTATGTTTTTCGAACAAGCCCTCCTGCAACATTAGTTCAGCCCCGCCCTCTTCACCAACAGGCGCGCCTTCTTCCGCTGGTTGAAAAATAAACAGGACTTTTCCGGGAATCTGATCGCGCATTGCCGAAAGCGTTTTAGCTACTCCCAGTAGGATAGCCATATGTGCATCGTGACCACAGGCATGCATAACCCCTACCGTTTTACCGCCAAACTCGGTTTCGACCGTAGAGGCAAATGCCAGTCCGGTTTGTTCTCGTACCGGCAGGGCATCCATATCCGCGCGTAAGGCAACCGTTTTGCCCGGCTTGCCGCCCTGTAGTACTGCAATAACTCCCGTTTTGGCAATGCCGGTTTCAACTTCCAGCCCCATATTACTGAGTTCTCGGGCAATATATTCTGCAGTATTAAATTCGCGATTGGAAAGCTCGGGGTTTTGATGGAACCAGCGGCGCCATTCAATAATTTGCTGGTTATTAGTCGCAATAACCGTATCGATTGCCTGCCATTCGGGGGCAGCATTCACTGTGCTGAACAAGAGTGTCGAAGTCAGGATGAATATACTGAAGATTTTTTTCATAATAAAACTCACAATTGCAGACCTGCCAGTATGGCTAATTCCTCACTGGAAACAAAGCGCCCACGATCATCCTTGCGTACCGTCACCAGCGCGCATTCATTGTCGTGGGTAAAAAATAGGCGTACATTGCGTGCAAGCTTATCTTCAAGAAAAGTCTTTTTTTCATTTAATAATAATTCAGGGTAACGGTCATAACCCATGCTGATTGAGGTATGTATCCAGGCGCGGCCAGGTATCAGGTCGGCGCAAAACACAATTCCACCACCTATCGCCGGACCAATTTCTGCAAGCATCAGGCCCGGTGTGTGCCCGTCACTGAAACTAAAGCGCACACTATCACCCAGTAACGGGTGTTGCCTATCATCTACCAATTCCAAGCGCCCGCTTTGTTCGAGCAGGTGGCTAAGTTCGGGAATGAAAGAAGCGGCATCCCGTGGATGCGGGTGAGTGGCTCGTTGCCAATGGGTTTTGCCTACCAGATAATGGGCATTGGGAAATAATAATTCATAGTCCCGGCCTTTCTGCCAGGCTGAAAGCAGGCCACCGGCATGATCGAAATGCAGATGACTGAGGACCACCACATCAATATCTTCGTCCTTGATACCCAGTTCCAATAAGTTATTCAGTAGTACATGCTCGCTGGATTCTACCCCGAAACGATCACGCAAAGACGGTTCAAAAAACGCGCCTATGCCGGTTTCAAACAATACTGTTTTACCGTTAAGGTCTTCTACTAGCATGGTGCGGGTTGGTATGCTAATACGGTTGCGGGCATCGGGCTTTATCCAGCGTTCCCACACAGCTTTTGGTGCATTGCCAAACATTGCACCGCCATCAAGTTTTTGCTGGTTTCCCTCTATTGACCAGATTTTCATTTGCTTTGCCTAGAAATATTTAATAGAATTTTTTAATAGCATTATTTTACAGTTGCCCTGCCCGAAGGTGTGCGCGGGTCGCTGGCAGCTTCTAATTTCCCACTACGCCGATCCCACATTACCGCGTTCATATTACCCCATTGCCGATTCAGTATCTGTACCTCATGCCCGAGCGCGCGCAATTGACCCTGTACTTCCTCACTGAAAGCATCAGGCTCGGCAAATATCCGATCCGGCAAGTACTGGTGATGGTAACGCGGCAGCGATACCCAGGACTGCGGGCCATTGCCGGCGAAGAAATCAAGAATACTCAATAAAACCATCGTAATAATGCGACTACCACCCGGTGTTCCCAACACCGCCACCCGGTCTTCGCCGATAACAAAAGTTGGGCTCATACTCGATAGTGGGCGCTTACCTGGGGCAATTGCATTGGCTTCAAAGCCGGTTAAACCATAAGCATTTGGGATTCCCGGTTTGGCGGAAAAGTCATCCATCTGGTTATTCAGTAGGAAACCTGTGCCAGGCGCAACAAAATTAGCACCATAAAGCGTATTAACCGTTAAAGTGGCAGCCACCAGGTTGCCTTGCGAATCAATAATCGAAAAATGTGTTGTGTGCTTACCGCCAGCTACATCAGCGATCCCCGCAAGTGCCGAACTAGGGGTGGCTTTATCGGTACGGATCGAGGTGCGCATACCGGCTGCATACTGCGGGTCGATGAGCATGGCAACCGGCACATCAACAAAGTCCGGGTCACCGAGGTAAATACTGCGATCACGGTAGGCACGCCGCATGGCTTCCACTACCAGATGGATACGCTGAGCTTCAGGGCATTCAGCGATTTTGTAGGGCTCAAGAATATTGAGGATTTCCGCTATTGCCACCCCGCCAGATGAAGGTGGTGAAGCGGTAATTAATTCGTAATCATTGTATGTGAAGCGGACCGGCTCGCGTTCAACAACTTTATACGCCGCCAAGTCCTCCATGGACCAATTACCGCCAGCCTCATTTACACCTTTAACCAATAGGCGAGCGGTTTCTCCATGGTAAAAATCCTTGGTTCCGGTTAAGACTATCTGTTCAAGCACCCGCGCTACATCAGGCTGTTTAATCACTGCACCAAGCGCAGGAATCTCATCATCATGCAGAAATATCGCACGGCCTGCTGGCCAGCGGAGCATGTGCTTATGCACCGGCTTTAACAGGCGAATATATTTTTCATCTGCCGGAAAACCTGTCCGCGCCAGACGAATAGCCGGTGCCAAGGATACTTTGAGTGGTAAGCGCCCGTAATTTCTGGCGATATGCACCATCCCGGCAACATGGCCCGGGATACCTGCGGCCAACGGACCATGCATTGCCAGACTACGGTTTACCTCACCCTGCGCATCAAGGTACATATCCCGGTGTGCCGCAGACGGCGCTTCTTCGCGCCCATCTATCATGATGTTTTTCTGATCTTCATTACGGTGGAGTAACCAAAATGCACCACCGCCTATACCAGAACTAGCAGGCTCAACAACCGCCAATGCGGCACTGACTGCAACCGCTGCATCAAAGGCATTTCCACCCTGATCAAGCACTTCAAAACCTGCCTCAGTGGCCAGATAATGGGCGCTGGAGATAGCTGATTTGCCGGGCTTGTCTGCCGCCAGCGCGTAGGTGCTGATCAACACCGCTGCCATCGATAGTAGCGTTTTGTTTAAGAGCTTCATAGCGTGTTATTTTCCATCCGTTAAAACTTGATATTTTTCCAGTAACTGTTCAGGAGTTTCCGGGTGTTCAGGGTCCAGGGGAATGCATTCAACCGGACAGATTTCGACACACTGGGGCTCATCAAAATGACCGACACACTCGGTACATAAATTCGGGTTAATCTCAAATATCTCAATACCCTGATAAATAGCCTCGTTGGGGCAGACAGGCTCACAAACATCGCAATTGATGCAGTCTTCAGTAATTTTTAAAGCCACGAACTTAGTCTCTGAATCTTTCCAGCAAGGCCTGTTTAACCAACGGGTCTACAAACTCAGCCACATCGCCACCCATCCTAGCAACCTCCCTCACCAATGAAGAAGAAATAAAACTGTGCTCTTCAGATGGCGTCATAAACATGGTTTCTACTTCCTTAACCAAATGCCGATTCATGCTCGCCAGTTGAAATTCATACTCGAAGTCTGAAACCGCGCGTAAACCACGCAAAATAACCGAAGCCTTTTGTTCTCCTACAAAATCCGCCAGCAAATTACTGAAGCCAACGATCTCAACCCCGGGGATATCCCCGATAATGGCTTCCGCGAGGCTGATTCTTTTGGCAAGGCTTAATAGTGGCTGTTTCTGCGGATTCTCGGCAATCGCCACAATCACCCGCTTGAATACACGGGCTGCTCGCGCTACCAGATCGGTATGACCGTTAGTGATTGGGTCAAAAGTACCGGGGTAAACGACAGTACATTCAGTTTTTTGCTTTTCCATACAAGTTACTTAGAGATTTAATAATTCACTATCCGAACTGTTGAGTTTATCATGCAAATCAAAGCAGGTCAGGCATTGGGACATTCTAATATAGTTTATTTTTCTAAAAAAAAAGAGCGATCCGAAGATCGCCCAAAATAGGGGGGACAGAGGAGTCCTATTTCATATAGCTTCCCAGCTTATAGATAACAAGACCCGGAACTGGGCGATTAGCTTACAAACAAGTGGGAATGTTTTTACGACTCAGATCAGATTGGTGCGAACAACTGCATTCGAACTTCACCCAGTAGTTTTATTTTTAACTCTCTGAGCCCTGCCGAGACAAGCGGAGCCTCAAAGCGACGGGCTGACTCAACATAAACTCGACCGTGTTCAGTCAGCATTCCGGTCAATGCTATTTTTTCAAGCAAGCTGCTTTGCCACTGACTATTAAACGGTGGGTCGATAAAAATAACATCAAAGCTGCCGGGCTTAGCTGTATTGAGCCAATCGAGGCTGTCAACATTCTCGACCTCAATATTTTCAGCCGCAAGCAGACGGCAGTTTTCCTGTAATTGTTTCACCGCTTGTGGATGCTTTTCCAGCAGCGCAACTGAAACAGCCCCCCGGCTAGCGGCTTCTAACCCAAGCGCACCACTGCCGGCAAACATATCCAGACACCGCGCCCCGCAGATATCTGCCTGTAACCAATTAAACAAAGTTTCTCTTACACGGTCACCCGTCGGGCGTAACCCCGGTACATCAGGAACTGGTAGGCGACGACCCCGCCACTTGCCGGCGATAATCCTGACGCCCTGATTTTTTCTTAGTTTCGGCATCCCAGCTTCAATATTTGTTTACAATATACATATTGCTGATAGCATACCTGCTTCAGCCACAAACACCAGCAGATATCAGGCCTTTCATGTTCAGAATTTTTAGGAAAAAACGCGACAAAACCGGCGGCACTCAGGTCGGCCAAGTTTCAGATGTGCAATTACGCCCGGTAGAAATTGCCGGCATTGACCCACTGGAACGGCGACTGGGTAAAACCCGTACATCACTTGGCGACACCCTGAGCAAGCTTTTCTCCCCAGGGGTTAATCTAGACGAAGATTTGCTAGAAGAACTGGAAACCACCTTGTTGATGGCCGATGTCGGGGTGAGTGCTACCCTCGAAATAACCGATGCATTACGCCAGGCTATAAAAGCCGGAGTAATTACTGAAGCTTCACAATTATTACCCGCTGTGCAGGCCGAGTTGTATGAATTGATTGAACCCTCCGAACAATTATTACAGATTGACAGCAGCAAGCCCTTTGTAATTTTAGTGGTGGGCATTAATGGCGCCGGCAAAACCACAACCATCGGTAAACTCGCCCAGCGCTATAAAGAAGAAGGCTTGAAGGTTATGCTCGCTGCCGGCGATACTTTTCGGGCAGCTGCCGTTGAACAACTACAATCCTGGGGCGAACGCAATCAGATACCTGTGGTCGCCCAAGCAACCGGAGCTGATTCTGCTTCAGTTATTTTTGATGCGCTAGAATCAGCTCGTGCGCGCGGCGTGGATGTACTTATTGCCGATACTGCCGGCCGCCTGCATACCCAGTCCAACCTAATGGAAGAACTGCGTAAAATACACCGGGTAATGGGCAAGCTGGATGAGCATGCCCCGCATGAAGTTATGCTGGTACTGGATGCTGGAACCGGACGAAATGCCATCGCCCAGGCCAAACAATTCAATGCATCAGTGAAAGTAACAGGCATTACCCTTACCAAGCTTGATGGTACCGCCAGAGGCGGAGTGCTTTTTGCACTTGCCAAAGAGCTAGACATACCCATACGATTTATTGGCGTAGGTGAGTCTGCTGTCGATCTACGGCCCTTTGATGCCGGTACATTTATTAATGCTATCTTGCCAATCTCTGAAAATCATTAATTTCTGACTCGCTTGAAACCATTCCCGGAAAGGCTGCTTAGTTGGGCAAAGATTCATGGTCGCCATGACCTACCCTGGCAACTCAAAGAAAGGCGATCCTCTGAAAAAACAGACGCTTATCCCATCTGGATAGCAGAAATAATGCTCCAGCAAACCCAGGTAAAAACGGTTATACCCTACTACCTGGAATTCATGCAGCAACTCCCGTCATTGCAGTCACTCGCAGCAGCCAGCTTGGATGAGGTGCTAGCACTATGGTCGGGGCTAGGTTATTACGCCCGCGCCCGGAATCTACATAAAGCCGCGCAAATAGCCCTCCGAAGCTCTAGGGCGTTCCCAGATTCAGCAACGGCGTTGCTGGAACTACCCGGCATCGGCCGCTCAACCGCAAATGCTATCGCATCACAGGCAAGCAACACGCCATTAGCCATCCTTGATGGCAATGCCAAGAGGGTTTTTGCCCGCCATGCAGGTATTCCTGGCTGGCCGGGCAAGGCCGCAATACAAAATAAACTCTGGCAAGCAGCCGAAAACCGTCTTACAAAAGTAAACGGCGCGGCCTACACACAGGCCATCATGGATTTAGGAGCAAGCCTTTGCAGCTCTAGTAAACCCGACTGCTGTAACTGCCCTGTTAAAACTGACTGCTTCGCCTTTCAGGAAGACCGAGTGTCTGACTTTCCCGGTCGTAAAGCTATGAAAAAGAACCCCGAGCAACACAAGCAACTACTCATCAATCGGGATTCCCAAGGCCGAATTTATTTGGAAAAACGCCCGCCCACCGGAATCTGGGGTGGGCTTTGGTCACTCCCTGAGTGCACAGCGGTGAAGGCTGTCAATATTGAACAACAATTATCACTGCTGACCCATGATTTCAGCCATTTCCGCCTGCACATCACCCCGCTGCTGGTTAGCCACACACAAATGATCGTGAAAGAGGCAGAGGGTAGTTATTTCACCACCAATGACTGGCGTAAACTCGGTCTACCCGCACCCATTCGGCAAATTCTTGAGCAAAGCGTTAAAATATCACTTCCAACGACTCGGCAAACAGAGAACCAAGATGAACCATAAAGTCAATTGCATAATTCTTAAACAACAAGCCGATGGCCTGAAACGCCCACCCTGGCCCGGCGAACTGGGTAAGCGTATCTATGCTACGGTTTCGCAACAGGCATGGCGAACCTGGATGGATCACCAAACCACCCTGATAAACGAACATAGATTGAACCCCTTAAACCCAAAAGATCGTCAGTTTATTGAGGCCGAGATGGAAAAATATTTTTTTGGCGGAGGCTCAGAAAAACCGGAAGGCTTTGTAGCACCACAATAACATCGAAGAATTCAGGTTTTCAACGGAAAAACCCAGAATTAACTTGACTTCACCCCCTTGTAATTGTCTAATGACGCGCCCTGCACAGCAATTGTTCAGGTGAATAATGGCTCGATAGCTCAGTTGGTAGAGCAGCGGATTGAAAATCCGCGTGTCGGTGGTTCGATTCCACCTCGAGCCACCATTCTATCAATTCATATATTCGCTTTTCAGACTGAACGAACTCACAGTTTTTACCTGATTCCTTAACGAGTTATAGTGCTGGTCATTTCCTCTCAAAACCCAAGTTCTAACAATGGCATTTCCCGTAGACGCCGCTAGGCCGGCAAACTATTTTAGAGCCTACCGGCAGCCTTTAAAGCTAAACGGATAGTTTCTAATGGCAGCACTAAAGATAAAGCTGTATCCAGTAACGGTACTGCACCATAGCTGGCGTACCATTGGCTAGTTCTTTCGTTCTTGGCATCGATTAAAAGGGCTACCCCGCCTACTTGAGCTGCAACCTTAAGGCAGCGCTGCCCCGCCGAAAGTAGCAACTGCCCACCCAGTCCTGCTCCCTGAACGGAACGATCTACTGCCAAGCGGCCGAGCCTGAATACCGGTACCTCATGGCGCGCTAAGCCACGCTTGATTACTTTTGGCGTACGCTCATAAGCAATCGAAGCCGGGCTTAGACTATAGAATCCAAGTATTTTCTTACTGTCGGCATCATCCACGGCTAGAAATGTTTTTGCACCACCTTTTTTGTGGCTTTGGCGAGCATGGCGTTGTAAAAACTGATTCAGTGCAGTATCACCACAGTCAAAGCCTGCCCTATCGTGATGTTTGCTGATTGATTCTTCATGCCATGATGGTGGCATTATGACCGTTTAGGTAATGCTAGTGCTGCGGCCATCAGTTTTTCATTCGGTGCTGGTGGTTGTTCCAATAGCTTCAGAATATGCAGACTATCTCTTTCGGTCAGCTCCAGTCGCTCGTTCTGCTCTATAACCTTGCGTGCCGCTGAGACTACATTGCGGATAACAAACTCAGTCATATTGGTGTGTTGTAATGCTGCCGCACGCATTAGAAGCGACTTTTCTTCTGCTGCGATGCGCAACGACATTCGATCATTATTCTCTACGGCAATCTGAGGCATAGCAATATACTCCTGTTATTTGTACACATTGAAATTGTACACCTCTTTGAGGGTTAATTCAATTTATTATAATTGACGCTGCCACATTGCTGTTGATAAATATTTTCAGGGTTGCTTCCAATTTATTGCTACCCTCCCCATCAAACCCAATGAAGCAAGCACCTAATGACTCCCTGGAAAAACTCGGTATAACTTTAAGCTTAATAGACACATTTGGGACAGCCGGGTGTTACTGATTCGTATTAAGTCTTACTTTGGACCTTTTTTAGGTCAAGGATGTTTTTATCAAAAAACACTACTTCCGAATATCTGAACCCAGTGGCACCATATTGTCTGTAGCATAACCTACAACCCTAAACGCTTTGTATGGTGCATAATACTCAGTAAAGTCGTAACTGATTAAGCCTACAGTAGGATTCCAGTGAACAACACCAGATATTTTTAGTTTGTAGCAGCGTTCTCTTGAACCTGTAGTTGCTACAGGTTTTATAATAGCAAACATACCGATGCTTGGAGAAATTGATGCCGGATTTTATAAACGAATCTAAACTAAGCTGCCCTCATTGCGGCTTTAGTGAAACCCTTACAATGCCGACTGACAACTGTCAGTGGTTCCATGAATGCCGCCAATGCCAGCAACTGCTAAAACCATTGGCGGGTGACTGCTGTGTGTTTTGTTCCTATGGGACGGTAGCTTGCCCTCCGATTCAACTGGCCGGTAACAAAGGAAGTTGTTGTTGTGCCTGATACTCACTCCGAACCCGGTATTGAAAACAAATCCTGGTATCGCTGGTTAACTTTATTCGCCAGTATATTTCTCTATTAACTTACTAAGTTCATTTTTATTTTGTAAGCGTAAAGTAAACCCCACCCTGTTTTTCTGAACGACTTCCAGTCACGCTATGCTTCTGATGAACTAGGAGCAATAAGCAATGCAAAAAATAATTCCCGCACTGACCAATCGCCAGCGTTATTG
>JAKITK010000045.1 GCA_021648125.1 Lysobacterales bacterium | reverse complement strand
AGTCGAATCAGCCAGTGCTATTACTGGCATCATTGCAGCAAGGCTCTGTGGTCAGGGTCGGTTTAATCGATCAGGATATCGTCAAGGTAGGCTTGGGCGATCCAGTCTCTATTTTCCTAGATGCCTACCCTGGCCAAACATTCAGTGGCGTGATATCTGAGGTCGCTCTGAGTACCGAATCTAGCGTAGGCACCTTTGAAGTTGAAATCTTGATTGAAAACCAAGGCTATACATTACATTCAGGTTTAATTGCCAGGGTAGAGATGAGCCCGCAGCTAAACAATCGGCAATATATTATTCCTGTAGAGTCATTGTACAAAGCTGAGTATGGGGCAGCGACTGTTTTTATTTTGGATGAGTATGAGAATAAGGTCGCTGCAGTCGAAGTAAAAATTATCGACTTATTCGAAGATGAAGTGGTGGTTGAGGGGAGTCTGGATATCGCCGACCTTATTGTTAAAGTCGGCACCGCTTACCTGTCTGACGACAGTTCAGTCGTTGTTGTTGACGGTCTTTAAGCTGTTCATTAGCCGACTGCGAGTTATTCATGAAGCTGCCTATATATTGCATTAAGAATTATCAGTTTACGCTAATCGTTGTGTTGCTTATGACCTTGCTGGGAGCATTGTCATTTATAACGATGCCGCGCTCTGAAGACCCGCAATTCGACTTTCCCACGATAATTATCACAGTTGCCTATCCAGGCACCAGCCCTATTGATATGGAAAAGCTGGTGACTGACCCCATCGAAAAAGAACTCAACGAGCTAGAGGATATTCGCTACATAAAAACGCGTATTATGGATGGCTCCACGCTGATAAATATCGAGTTTAACTTTGGTGTAGATCCAGACGAAAAATATGCTGATGTTACTCAGGCTATTGCGGCGATTCGAGCCGATCTACCCGTAGAAATTCATAGCATTGATATAGCCCAGACATCCCCAACAGATGTGAATGTTTTGCAGGTTGCCTTATTGTCAGAGACTGCAAGCTATCGCTTAATGCGTTATCAGGCAGAGCGCTTGGAGAAAATATTCACCCGGGTTGCCGGCGTTAAACGGGCAACTGCACAAGCATTTCCCGAGCAACAGGTGCAAATTACCCTCGATATGCCCGTATTGCGTGAGCTTGGTTTAAGTTTTACTAGTGTACGCGCCAGTTTGATCGGTGAAGCAGCAAATATGCCCAGTGGTTTTATCGATGCTGGCAGCAAGCGGTTTTCAGTCAAAACCTCAGGTGATTATAAATCACTCGATGAAATCAGGCGTACTGCGCTGAAGCTGCCCGATGGCAGCGTTGTTTATGTGGAAGACATTGCTACTGTCAAACTAGTCGATGCGGAACCCACATATTTAGGCTTATTTAATGGCAACAGAGCGGTCTTTATTGTTGTGGAGCAGCGCGAGGGTACCAATATATTTAATGTGCTGGAAGATCTTAAAAAAGAACTCGAGGCATTCAGCAGCAGTTTACCTTCCTCATTAAGCACCGAGATTATTTTTGACCAATCCAGCAGTGTTGAAGAACAGGTCAATGGCTTTTTTAACAACCTGCTCCAGGGGCTGGCGCTGGTGGGTCTGATTCTATTGTTTTCCTTAGGCATCAGATCCGCCAGTATTGTGCTTGTGGTAATTCCAATGTCGATACTGATTGGTCTAGCTGGTCTTGATCTATTTGGCTTCGGGTTGCAACAAATGTCAATTGTAGGATTGGTCATTGCATTGGGTTTATTGGTCGATAATGCGATTGTAGTTACTGAATCAATTGGTCAGAAAATTAGACTTGGATTGTCCCCGCTGGAAGCGGCAGCCCGTGGCACAGGGCAGGTAGGCTGGGCTATTGCCAGCGGTACTGCAACAACTATATTGGCATTTTTCCCGATGCTGGTTATGCAAAGTGATGTGGGTAGCTTTATGCGCTCGCTGCCGGTTACTGTGGTGTTGGTATTGTTGGCATCTTTCCTTTTAGCCATTAGCTTTACACCCTTAATGGCCAGTCGTTTATTCAAGCAACGCCAGATTGGCGAAGCCGGTAGTGGTCGCAATATAGTCCAAAAGTGGCTGGAGCGACTTTCCAGTATGCACTATCGACCGGCTTTGCAGATGGCATTGAAATACCCACTGCGGGTAATTCTTGTATCAGTGGTTTTGTTTGCCGGTAGTTTGTCATTGTTTGCAAAAGTTGGTGTGAGCATGTTCCCTAAGGCCGAAAAGCCGCAATTGCTAATCAATATAGAGTTACCTGAGAGCAGTAGTTTTTACGCGACCCAAAAATTGGCAGTAATGATAGATAAGCAAGTTCGAAGCTACCCTCAAATTCAGGCAGTGGCGACAAACATAGGCAGAGAAAATCCCAGTGTTTATTACAATGAATTCCCAACGGGTGAAGCCGCCAATAAAGCCCAGTTATTTGTAATTTTAAATCAACTAAAGCGCGCGGAATTACAGCAGCTGGTCACTAAATTAAGAAGTGATTTCGCAGAAGTTCCAGGCGCGAAAGTGGAAGTGAAAGAATTTCAGCAAGGCCCACCTATTGAGGCACCCATCGCAATTCGAATACAGGGTGATGACCTGAATTTATTGCAACAAGCAGCAAACAAAGTTGAGAAGTTAATATTAGCAACAGCGGGTACGGTGAATGTAAAAAACCCTATGGGCCGTCCCAAATTAGATTTAAAAATTAACATTCAGCGAGCCAAGGCTGCCTTATTGAATGTTTCTGTTAGTAGCATCGATAATATAATCCGCACCAGCCTTATGGGCGATAGAGTGGGCAGTTATCGGGACGAGAACGGTGATGACTATGATATTGTGATTCGTCTGAATAAAGCGGCTACGCCAAATTACGACAGTCTTAATGAGTTGTTGGTTATGTCAGAAGATGGTCAGTTCGTGCCTCTAAAACAGTTGATCAAGCTTGAGTTGCAAACAGTCCCATCCCAATTACAACACTATTACCTTGAGCGAAACACACATGTTACCGCTGATAGCCAAGATGGTTATCTAACGGCTGATGTAACCGCGTCAATTGCAGCTAAACTTGAAAAAATGCATTTTCCAGATGGCATTAAATACATAATAGCGGGGGAGCAAGAATCAAGAAACGACTCTTTCACCGGGCTACTTAAAGCCCTATTGATTTCACTATTAGGAATATTTGCTGTATTGGTATTGCAGTTCCGCTCATTCGCTCAACCGCTAATCGTATTTGCATCTATTCCTTTTGCCATGTCAGGCGCAATTTTCGCTTTGCTGATATTTGATTATTCGTTTTCGATTATGGCGTTTGTGGGCCTCACCAGTCTGATGGGTATTGTAGTTAATAACTCCATCATCCTGGTTGATACTGCCAATCAATTGGTGGGTAAAGGCAAGCATTTGAGCGAGGCTATAATAACTGCCGCACAAACCAGACTTACCCCGATAGTATTAACAACACTGACAACCATTGGCGGATTACTGCCGTTAACACTGCAAAATAGCAGTATGTGGACACCTCTTGGCTTGGTCATTATTGGCGGCATGCTGATTTCTACCGTAGTGACACTATTTGTTGTACCGGCTTTATATTTGTTAGTTAGCCAGCGACCTCAGAATAAAAGCATATAACTAAGCATGTCGTCTTCTTGGCCCCCGAGCCGGGGTCTTACTAAGAACCGTGTGAATTGCGTGGATGTGAGCTGCACCAATTCCTGTTACTATTTCCCCACTAATTTTTGAGCTTACCCGTGAGGTTATCTATGTCCGTAATTAAACTTAAACCCGTATTGATGCTTACAGTGCTTACGGCAGTTTTTATAGCTCAAACTTCCAATGCAAAAGAAGCTTTTCCCAGCACTTATAAAGCTATCCCCTCTGCTGATATTCTGATTCAGAATGCAACCATCCTTACTGGTACCGGTGCTCGCCTTGCGGACACAGACATACTCCTGAAGGATGGCAAGATTGTCGCTATAGGCCAAAACCTTAGCGCAGAGAAAGCCACTAAAATCGATGCCAACGGGCGCTGGATAACTCCGGGTCTAATCGATGTGCACTCTCACCTTGGTGTTTATGCCAGCCCCGGATTAACCGCGCATTCTGATGGCAATGAAATGATCGCCCCCTCGACTCCCAATGTTTGGGCAGAACATGCGATTTGGCCACAGGATCCGGGTTTTTCACGCGCCCTTGCCGGTGGTGTAACCAGTATGCAAATTTTACCGGGCTCGGCAAATTTATTTGGCGGACGCGGGGTTACCGTAAAAAATGTGTATGCCAATAGCTATCAGGCGATGAAATTCCCGGATGCGCCGCATGGCTTGAAAATGGCCTGTGGTGAGAATCCTAAAAGAGTCTATGGCAGTAATAAACAGGCACCAATGACGCGTATGGGGAATGTCGCCGGGTACCGCCAAAACTGGGCGCAAGCTCAAGAGTATATGCAGTCGCTGGATGAATATAGCGCATTGATTGAAAAAGGTGGTGATGAAGCTGACAAAGCCAAACGCCCTAAACGCGATCTAAAACTAGAGACGCTGGTTGGTGTTTTGCGCGGCGAAATTAAAGTGCACATGCACTGTTACCGTGCTGATGAAATGTTGACCATACTTGATCTGGCAAAAGAGTTTGACTATAAAATCAGTACATTTCACCATGGTGTTGAAGCCTATAAAATAGCGGATGAACTCGCCGAAGCCGGTGTATGTGGCGCTCTGTGGGCGGACTGGTGGGGCTTTAAAGCCGAAGCTTATGATGGTGTCCAGGAAAATATCGCAATGCTAGACAGGCCTGAGGGTAGTTGTGCGATCCTACATTCTGATTCTTCCGAGGGTATTCAGCGGCTTAATCAAGAAGCAGCAAAGGCCATGTCCCGTGGCAACCGGGTAGGTATGAAAATCGCACCTGAAAGAGCGATTCAATGGCTGACATCTAATCCGGCAAAATCTTTAGGTATTGAGGATCAAACCGGTACTTTAGTTATCGGGAAAATGGCTGATGTGGTTATTTGGAATCAAAACCCCTTCAGCGTGTATGCCCACGCAGAGCAGGTCTTTATTGATGGTGCTTTAGTCTACGACCGGGATAATCCGGCGCTACAACCGGTGAGTGATTTCGAGCTTGGGCAGCTACTGGGAGAGAAAAAATAATGCGTAATTTTCTAATAAGTTTAATTTTTCTTACACTGCTGGGTGCCTCTGCTATGCTTCAGGCGCAGGATTTGTTGATTAAAAATGCCCGTATCCATACGCTCTCATCTGCAGGGATACTAGAGACCAGTGACTTACTCATCCGTAATGGCAAGCTGAGCAAAATTGGCAAGCAGTTACAAGCGGGTAATAACACACAGACTATTGATGCCAAAGGCAGAAATGTTACCCCGGGTTTATTTGGTGGTCTGAGCACGATTGGTCTGAATGAAATTTCGTTGGAAGACTCAACGGTCGATCAGTCACTAGATTTTAAACAAATGCGCCCGGAGTTTAATGTAAAGTACGCCTATAATCCGGCATCCTCACTGATTGCAATTAATCGCATTGAAGGAATTTTGTACGCGGTATTAAAGCCTTCAATTACGGGCAGTATTTTTGAAGGTCAGGGTGCGGCGGTTGTTCTTGATGGCCGCAGTTTTCCGCAAGGGGCTAATGCATCGTTTATTTCTCTTGGCAGTGCAGGCAAAGGTGATAGCGGGGGGTCTCGTGCCGCTCAATATATGCTGCTGGAACAGGCGTTCTCGGAGGTAACTTCAGGCGGGGATCAAAACGGCCCCTTTAGGTTGCTCACACAAGCGGGAAGATTGGCGCTTAAATCACGAAATAACCCCTATGTTTTTAATGTAAACCGAGCTGCAGATATTCTTCGCGCGCTGGACTTTATCAAAGCCAATAGCTTAAACGGGGTGATTTCAGGAGCGGCTGAAGCATGGATGGTAGCTGCGCAGCTAAAGGCAGCCGGGGTGCCGGTCATTATTGACCCGTTGGCCAATCTGCCCGGAAGCTTCGACAGCCTGGGTTCGCGTTTGGAGAACGCTACAATTTTGAATGCTGCTGGTGTTGCGGTGATTTTTTCAACAGGTGGCGCACACAACATTCGTAAAATTCGCCAGGCGGCTGGTAATGCGGTGGCCAATGGCATGCCCTATGCGGCAGCAATGGCGGCAATTACTGCCGTACCAGCACAGGTTTTTTCTTATGCTGGCGGCAAGCTAGAGGTTGGAGCAGTAGCAAATCTGGTGATCTGGGACGGTGATCCACTGGAGGTTACCAGTGCTGCAGATGCCGTGATTATTAAAGGCGTCTCAACCTCTATGGTTTCCCGACAGAGTTTGTTACGGGATCGCTATTTGGCACCCAAAGGTAACATGCCAAGAGCTTACCAGAAGCCGTAAAAATTGGTCCTTAATCGAATGGCCATAGGTATGAAAGCCAAGTTTTCTTGTGCTTTTGACCAGTGACATAGGGATCATCAGGAAAGTTCATCGCCAACACCCGCAGGCTGCTGTCAGCTAGTTCTTCCATTTCAAGCGCGGTGTAAGCCTGGTGCAATATCTGCAGGGCAACCGAGGTTTCTGGTGTGCCGGGGTAGGTTTCAAGCACATATCTTGCACGGTTAGCTGCAGCAATATAAGCGGTCCGCCGCATATAATATCGTGCAACTTCGATTTCATAGCCCGCCAGATTATTCTTCAGGTATACCATACGCTGACGAGCATCAGGTGAGTATTGGCTATCGGGAAAGCGTCTTAACAGTTCATTAAAATCGTTAAAAGACTGCCTCGCGATTGTCTGGTCGCGGTCGCGTACACGGGCTGGAAAAATTTTAGATAGGAAGCCGTAATTTTCTTCAAAGTTAACCAAGCCCTTCAAGTAAAGCGCATAGTCAATGTTTGGGTGCGCCGGGTAGGTTTTTACAAACCTGTCAAGAATGGCGATGGCTTGATCCGCTTGTTCCAATTGGTATTGGGCAAAGGCCATTTCCAACTGCGCCTGTTCGGTGTAACGACCGAACGGATAGCGTGTCTGTAGTTGACTGAACATTTGTGCAGCTCGCGCATAATTACCTTTGGTAACGGCGGCTTTCGCTTCAAGATACAGTTCATCTGCGCTACGACCTTCGTGAAGATCGCTCTTGGAGCCACAGGCAAAAAGAAACAGGCTAAGTAGCAACAGGCTAATGGTTCTTATGCGCTGGTTAAAGCGTGGCGTACTGGGAGTCATGTGGTTTACCGATAATCATGAAATTGAACTGCTAATAATAACCGATAGTAGCAATAATCGATAGCCACAGATGGTTTCTTAGGTGTTACCGCTCCATTTATTGCGTAACTGGAGGTAAAGTGAAACCCAGGCGGAAGAAAAAATGGGTGGAATTTCCCTTGATTTTTCTGTGTTCACCGATTCTAGATGTATTTTCACAGCTGTTTCGGGCTTTACTGGTATGGAAATTACATTTGTAGTTTTCATAATCTAAGCTCTTTTGAGTTATTGGTTAAGTGCGTAAATCGATAGTCTTGTTTGCTTAACGGTAATATAGGTTAAACATCAACATATATAGTAAAGACCGCAGCCGCAGTGCTTTGGTTACAGTTACTTACATAATTTATCTGATAAATTAGTCGCTTGGGCTCAATTTGATTCTATGAACCCGTTTACTGGCTAAGTTCCTGGTCAAAATCAAAAGAACGAGAAGTCACATGTGTCTCCATTTTTTGCAGGCGCATATCAAGGTCACGAAAACGCAGCCTCAGGTCACCAAATAGTTGTCTTGGGTCGCTATTAACACCACGGTAAAAATTCTCCTGCGCTTCGCTGGCAAAAAGGTTCTCCGGTTTACGGGGTATCAATAACGCTAGAATCAGATATACAATGGCTGGCCAGAAAAACAGGAAGGCGATCGCCCATACCAGCCGCAGAGCCTTCAGGTTGAAACCAAAATACACGGCAATACCTGCACAGACGCCAGCCAGTTTGCCATTATCTACATCCCGATACAGTCGCCGTTGTGGGTTTTTGTTTCTAGTTCCACTCATTACTGTCTTCTCCAATCTGGGGTGCTGTTGTCCAGAATTCGTTCTAGGGTATGAATCCGCTCTTCCATTTTACGGGTGCTTTCCCATATTTCTGAAAGCATCTGTTCATCTTCATTGGTAAGGCCCTTACTATTTTTGTTCTTTGCGGAATAGTGCAGGAACAGCCATATGGGCGCGACGATGGTAAGGAATAATACAATTGCGACTTCAGGCATTGTCTTTTCCTTTTTTCTTTGGGGTAGGAGACTTATTCATGCGGGCTTTGAGTGCATCGAGCTCGTCGCGAATATCATCGTCGTTTTGCAGATCATCGATTTGCTCGGCGAGACTGCTGCTCCGCCCCATCGACATGGCTTCAGCTTCAGACTCTACCCGCTCTATGCGTTGCTCGGCAGTTTCAAAGCGGTACATAAGGTCATCCAGTTGGTCGTTGTAAACATGTTTACGAGTACGTAACTGGGTTTTGGCTGTCTGTTGGCGTAAAGCGATACTCCGTTGCCGGTTTTTGGCATCGGTAAGCTTGTTCTGCAGCAGTGTAATGTCCTGGTCAAACTTCTTCAGTTGATCCTCAACAACTTCAAGGTCTGCCTTTAGCACTTCGGTGCGTCGGCTGATTTCAGCTTTTTCGTGTAATGCTGCACGGGCTAGGTCTTCACGGTCTTTACTGACAGCTAGTTCAGCTTTTTTTGCCCAATCTGCAAAATCTTCTTCTAAATATCTGATTTGCCGATACCGATCTTTTTTCTCGGCAATGCATTTAGCAGCAGATGACCTGATTTCAACCAGTGTATCTTCCATTTCCTGGACCATCAGACGGATAATTTTTTCCGGATCCTCCGCTTTTTCCAGCATGGTATTGATGTTGGCATTAATGATGTCGCTTAATCTTGAGAAGACACTCATGGTCTTTCCTCCTGTTGTTAATGTCGATTGATTCTATTCGCAATAGTATATGCAGAAATTATGCCAACTATCCTTATACAACAAATAAATCAATACATACAATAAGATAAGTGTGATTAATATTAGTTTTGTGTTTGCGCTGGCTGTAGGAAGTAATCCTGATTTGGTAAAACACACCAGTATTTAGCGATATTAAGACCTGTGTTTAGATAAAAGAGGAACCGACTAAACAGACTTAATCCGGATGAATCTATAAATTGCATGGAAAGCAACAGCGGAGTGGGGTAAAATATCCTGCTTTCCGGTCGCAGGGCAGCAAATACTGCTGCTAACTGATGTGATACGGATGATTTTATAAAAAATGGAGAATTTCGAATGCCAGTAAGACTTCTAACATTAGTGCTGACTTTACTACTCGCCGGCACGCTAGCAGCTCAAGATGTTAATACCGATAAAGGTAAGCTCAGTTATGCCCTTGGCTGGGATCTGGGTAAGCAGATTCAGTCCCGTAGCACAGAAATCAATGTTGACTCAGTGGTTGCAGCCATTAGAGATGCTGCCAGTGGTAAAGATTCGCGGGTAACGCAGGAAGATATGGTTGCTCAACTGCGCGAATTCAGTGCGAGGGTACAGAAAGAGCGTGAAGCTGCAATTAAGAAATTAGCGGCTGAAAATCAGATCAAGAGTGATAAGTACCTTGCTGAGAATCGTAAGAAAAAAGGTATCACTGTATTGCCTAGTGGTATTCAGTACCGGGTGATTGAAGAAGGTGAAGGTCCGCGGCCCAAAGCAGATGGTGAAATCTCTATCCACTACCGTGGCTCTAAAATGGACGGTCGTGAGTTCGATAGTTCATTCGCCCGAGGCGTCCCATTAACCGGCGTTAAAGTTGATTCGGTAATGAAAGGCTGGCAGGAAGTATTGCCACTGATGAAAGTTGGAGCAACTTGGCAAGTCTTCATGCCACCGGAAATGGCTTTTGGCGAAGCTGGGCAGCCACCGGTAATTGGACCAAACGAAGCGCTGTCTTTTGACCTGAAACTGGTTGAAATTACTAAGTAATCCGCATCGCTGATTCACTTTATAAAAAAAAGCGGCGATTGCCGCTTTTTTTATAGGTGAATTGTTATCAACTGCAGCCCGATTGAATAAAATTCAGTGAATACCCATCCTCTAACCGAATCCACCAGCGAGTTTGAAAGCTTATCGCCTTGCACTTCAGTTTGCCACTTAAACACCGAAAAAATCTGTACGGGTTGTTTCCGTTATCAGCACGAAATTGCAGTTTGGTCTACTTTGTCCAGACCCCAACAGCAACAAGTACTCGATCTTTTGGATGCCCGAGCTGAGTTAATGCTGTGATCAAGCTGGGTAACTTGCAGGGCAAAAATCTCTCTGATGATTTATCTGAGCGTTTAACTCCGGCATTGCATTCACTTGAAGTTGATCCTTGTGATTTACCTGTTCATGGCTATCGGCCGCCGGGGCAGGGCCCTGAATTCATTCCTCTGCGAACGGCGGGTGTGTTGTTACCCATTCTTTGTCACCCGCAAGGAGCTACTATGTTGTTCACCGTGCGTAGTCTGGAGCTACCCACCCACCCGGGTCAGGTCAGTTTCCCTGGAGGAAGTGTTGAAATCTGTGATGTAGATGAAGTCGCTGCATCGGTGCGCGAAACTCATGAAGAGGTTGGCATTCACCCGCAAAAAATCACCCCGCTGGGTATGCTTGATAAGTTTGACACCATATCCGGATACCGCATGGTACCAGTAGTTGGCTTGGTAAAAACCCCGGTATCACTGGTGTTGGATAGCAGCGAAGTTTCCGCCGCATTCGAAGTGCCGTTAGCCGAGGTTTTGGATCGGAGCTGCTACCAGAAACGCATAATTGAGTATGCGGGTCGTCAGCATACAGTCTATTCCCGCCAGTGGCAGCAGCATAATATCTGGGGGGCAACGGCGGCGGTATTGGTTGACCTAATCGATAAACTCACAGCTGAGGCCTAAGATAATAAGTTGTTTTCTAGGAGCATAATTCCTAGTAGGGTCATTCTAATGAATATATGGATGGCGGCACTAACCTAGCGTTTGCCCAATTGCTCGACCAGCATTTGCAGTACCGTCTGGGTGCTATCATGGAACCAGTGATCAACAAAGTCATTTATTTTGAAATAATCATCAGAAGAATAGGCATCAACCAGAGGGTGACGAGCTATGGCCCGTGTTTTCAGCATAGCATGGCGAGGTAAAGCCAGGTGTCTTTGGCACCAATTTAGGGCTGCAGCAACAACATCCTTGGTTTCCTGAAGCTCATCAACCAAACCATAGGCTAGCGCGGTATCCGCGTCAATTAACAGGCCTTCCACAGCCAGTTGGCCAGCTATTCTTGCACCCGTCAACCGCACCAGACTGTTGTAGATTACCGGAGGAATGACTAGGCCTACCTGAACTTCATTCAGGCCGATTTTATACCGGCCTTTTTTAGAACTCTGCGCCATAATCCGATAATCGCAGGGTAGGGCAATAACAGCGCCACCCGCCGGGCTGTGACCGGTAATAGCGGCCACAATAGGGATAGGGGAAAGCGCGATACAGCGCAGCAAGGACATAAACTCAATCCAGAATTCTATCATTTGCGGGCGTCTAAAGCTCATCAGTTCCGGCACATCCAGACCGGCCGAGAAAATTTCAGGCTGGCCGGAAATTACGATTGCCTCAAAGCCATCAGCCATTGCACTATCAATTTGTGCATGCAATGCCTGAACCAGCTCCGCATTCAGGGCATTAACAGGTGGGCGAGCCATGTTTAGTTCTAAAACAGTATCGTGTGTGTTGCGATTGAGCATTTGTTTATCTCGTTAGGGGCAATGGCACTGTGTAATGAAATGGGGAGTGTGCATTCAATTTACAGAAAGGCTAGAATACTATAAGTTAGCTTTTATCGTCAGTATTTATCGGTCAAAATTATGCGCTTTAGCATTATCAGCTGTTTTCTGCTTGTACTCCTAATCCTAATCCTAATCCTATCGGCCTGTCAGCCGTCTGCACAAACACCGACGGCTGCATTAGTAGTTGAAGATGCCTGGGTGCGGGCAATGCCTCCGGGTCGAAAGATGACAGCGGCCTATGGCGTGTTCAGAAATTCCGGCGCTGTTGTACTTCGAATTAATGATTTCAGCAGCCCACAATACGCTTCGGTTAGCCTGCACGAAACTATTGTCGACAGCAGTGGAATGAGTCGAATGCAGGAAATTCAGGAATTGCTTATACCGCCGGGTGAACTGTTTGTATTAGAGCCGGGTAGCAAGCATTTAATGTTGATGGGAAAGCATAATAATCCGGCAGAAGAAAAAACGAATAGCGTGACTATAGTTTTTTCTCTGGAGAAACCGCGTAGAATTGAATTTAGGGTGAAGTAAACTCTTCATCAAGCGCAGCCATCATCGAAACAATGTTTTTTTGTGCTGCGGCAAATGAAAAATGTTTTTCCACATTTTTCAGACCATTTTCTGATAGCTTATTCCACAAGGCCTCATCCTGATAAAGTCGCACAACTTCTGCAGCGAATGTCTCGGCATCATCGGCGACCAGCACTTCCCGGCCATTTTCGGCATACATGCCCTCCACCGCTATATTGGAGGCGACAACCGGTTGCCCAAAGCTCATGCTCATATTGACTTTGCCTTTTACCCCAGCACCATAACGCAAGGGAGCTAGCGCAATCCGGCAATTATCCAGCCATGGTTCTAACACTTCAACAAATCCTCTAAATATAAGCCCATCACCGGAGAGTTCCTGTACTACCTTGGGCGCCTTGCTGCCCAACAGGAAGCAGTTCACACCGGGTAATTGCTTATGGATTAATGGCCAGATCTCTTTCGCCAGCCAAATGGCAGAATCAACATTCGGCGGATGTTGGTAACCGCCGATAAAAAAGATATTCTGTCGCTCGCTAAAGGACTTGCGGCAACCGTGTAAGGGGTGGATATTGGAAACCACATCTATCCGGGCTTGCGGTGCATCATTAGCGAGAATAGATTTCTCGAAGGGGCTGACTACCAGAGTTGTGTCTGCCTGATTGATGATTTTTAGTTCAGCCCGGCGGCTACGGGCGGCTGCTCGGTGCAACGCGGGGTCTTGTTCGAGTTCTGCCTGGCGTTGTTCACGCAGGTAATGCAGGTCAACAGTATCAAAAATAAACTTAGCTTGTGGCATGTATTCTTTTATTAAGCCGAGGTAATTTTCGGCGACATAATGTCGAGATACGATCACCGTATCAAATGTCTTGCCCTGCTGACTGAAAAACTCCGGCAGGTTCTTGATCCATTCTCCGTACAATACCTCTACACCGAGACTTTGCAATGCCTGACTGTATTTACCGTCCCACTGACGATTATCCGGAAAAAACGAGACTTGATAGCCAAGGTCACGATATATTCGCATCAAATTAATAATTCGCACACTACCTGAATCTTGATCAGGCTGGGGTGTGCAGGCATCAATCAGCAGAAGTTTTTTCTGGCGGTAGTGCTCGGCGGCGGCGCGAACTGTTGAGCTATCATCAGGATCAGTGATGGGGGCTGGCTGTAATTTTAGCTGGTCTGCCCACCGCTGCTGGAATTTTTTATGATTGACCAGTTGGTATTTTTTCATGCCCTGATTAAGATCGGTACCGGAGCTGATGCCTTCAATATGAATCACGGTTGAGCGCGGTTGCACCAATACTTGATAGCCGGCTTTGCGGCACTTGAATGCCAGGTCGGTATCTTCGTAATAGGCCGGTGCGTAGTGATTGTCAAAGCCCCCAAATTCTGCAAATAAACTGGCGGGGATCATTAGTGCTGCACCGGAAACATAGTCAACTTCTCGGGCAAACTGATAGCGGGGGTCATCGGCATTGCCATTGCGCCCGTAATTCCAGCCACTGGCATCGCTAAATATAATCCCCCCGGATTCCTGCAGGCTGCCATCGGGATATACCAGTCGAGAACCGACAATACCCGCTTTGGGAAACTCTGTGTAAGTAGCCACCAGCCTGTCCAGCCAGTAATCGGTTACTTCGGTATCATTATTTAAAAACAACAGGTATTTTCCACGGGCGTGTTCGGCACCGTGGTTACAGCTACCGATGAAACCAAGGTTCTCGGCATTTCTTAGGGTAGTAACACCGTTGCAAGATTGTAAAAGTTCCGGGGTTTTATCAGTAGAGCAATCATCAACCAGAATGATTTCAAAAAGCGTTTGGTTAGTGGCTTTTTGCAGTGATAACAGACAGGCCTGAGTATAAGCATACTGGTTATACAAGGGAATGATGATTGATACTTCGGGCTGTTCTTCCCGACTAAAAGTTAGTGAGTGAATGGCTGGCTTATTATCGATTTCTGAGGTGATTTTCAAACTTGTGGCAGTGCCAATTTCAGTCGGGGTATCCGGTTGAGCTGCAGTTTCTTTATGGTGCTGTACCCTTTGAAAAGTCCCCGAAAGCCCACGAATTGCTAGGCTTTGACGCAATCTCTTGAAAATATACGGCCACCGGGTCGGATTGTAGATTTGCATATCGACTAAATTACGCCCCAGACGGCTGGTCGCCCGTAGGGGTTTGGTTAACTTCCAAGAACGACTGCCTAAAACCTGTGACAGTGTCTCTGCCTTTTGTTTGTGCAAATCCTCCCAGTTGTGAGCGCGCTCCTGCCAATTCTCCAGTTCTATTTGCCGATTACTGATTTCAGTTTGGGCCCAGTCAGTACGCTCAACCAGTTCCTGATTGATGCGCGTGATTTCAGCGTGTGCACAATCTGTGCGCTCAATTAACTCCTCGTTGATGCGCGTTATTTCAGTGCTTGTCTGTTGCTGTAAATGATCATATTCGCGGGTTTTATTGCTCAGTGATTTGTTGCTCAGATCAAGCTCAGCATTGATTCCATCAGCCCAGTTGGCACGCTTTTGCAGTTCGGTTTTGCTGAGTTTTGCCTGTTCTTTCAGTGTCTGAATGGATTCCATCAGGCGGTTGGTATTCATCGCCTGAAAATCATTTTGCAGTTCCGCCACAGAAATCTGCGTAGAAGGGGAGCGAGCCTCTAGTTGTCGTGCGTTTACCAAAAACGGGCGGTAGTTTTCCAACATTTCTTCAAGTGTAGTTGCTGATTGCTGGTGGAGCTTTTGTGCTACTGCTGTGAGTAAATCCCGCTTCTCGGCGAGTGTAGTTATTCGGCTAATCAGGCTTTCTGCATCCGCTTGAATCAGCCAACCGTTTTCACCTTCATTCAGTCTTTCTTTGAACGCCCCAAGGTCGGTCGCAATCAGCGGGATTCCTAGAGCGGACATTTCTGAAAAGGTATAACTCCATGTTTCTGGTACGCTAGATAATAACAAGGCTGCATCGGGTGCAATCTTAGCGACTTCCGTTGCCAGTTCATCTTTCTGGTATTGGTAAATAACATGCACACCGGAAATACCAAAAAAGTCCTCACCATCTTTACCACTACCTAATAAGTAGATGTCTGCAATCTGGCTGAGTTGTGGCAAGGCATCGAGAAGTAGCTGTTTACCTTTGCCAGGATGAATTCGACCAGGCACTAGCAGGCGCAATTTCTCGGTTCTGTTAGTCATCGCTAGTGGTGCTAACAGCTGGGTATCGATACCGTGCGCTATTTGTTGAACTTCCCCCGAACCATTCTCGTCGAGTAGTTTAAGCAAATCGATAGCCGCCTGACTGGGGGCAATCCTCAGTACTTGTGATTTGCTCAGCAAGGCCAGATAGCTTTCCCGTAATTTGACCCAGTAAGCCAAGCTGTGTTTTCCGGGTAATGTGACGCCGCGCTTATCATTCAGGCTATCCCAGGCCCGGGCAAAATCAAACTGATCATTGGCATCGGTAAAAAGATACGGGTTCTCGGTTAAAAATGGCCAGAGTGGGTAAAAATCGTGGATTACCTGAAGGCAGGGAGTGTTAGTGCTGAGTGCGTCGAGTGAGTGTCCAATTAAGGATGAAACTATCAGCTGATCAACCTGAAAAGCGCTAATAATCTGCTCAAGTATCTGTTTATACTGTGGATGTTCAATCGCACTGGCTTCAATTGCAGGCTGCAGGCACCAACTATTAATTTCATGTCTGCCGTTTTCGGTCCACAGGTAGAGCGCCAAGTTTTCTTCAATGCTGTCACTGGTGGCCCTAGCTTCAAGAATAAAGTGGTGGTGGTCTTTGTCGGTCAGGCAGAAATCTTCAATCCAGCGGTCGATTCCACCACCCCAATTATGGCTGAGGTGGAGTAATACCGGTTTTTCATCAAGCCCGGCTAATGGTAGGCTAGAACCTCGGTAATCTTTCCATCTGCTGAGGCCTTGTTTGATTCGCCCGAGTACTGCCAACGGTTGAGCCGGGGCGGTAGCCTCAGACTCAAGCAATAAATTCGCACAAACTGCAATTTGTTGATCTTCTAAGTTGAGGATATCCGCCGCTGTTTTTACATTTGCATCATATTTAATCAGGCAGGCCTGAGCCTCCGGCGTAATCCACGCTAGGTCCTTAGGCCAATATTGGTCTACGAACCAGCCATCTGCCAGTAAATACACCATGGCATCGACCTGCTGACTGGCTATTTGATCTTGTGGCAGAGGGTTGAGGCGGGGATCATTGCAGCCTAGGCTGGTAATTACACTATTGTCATCAGAAGCTTCAGCCACCATCTGGATACGCTGCAGCCAGTATTCTGGTAATTCGATATCTTCCCTTATTAACAAGATGGGGGATTGGCTATGTTGTTGCTGGATATCACTCAGATAACTGGCCAGGTCATCAGCGTTGATATCGAGGCTTATACTGCCCTCAGTTTTTGCTTGGCAGCCCCTTAGTACATACACTTGTTCAAGCAAAGATTCATCGCGCTGCAGCCAAGCTTGCCGGCCAGTTGCTCCCGGTAACAGGCAGACAATGAATGGATCGAGTGATGAAAAAATCGATGTGGAAAGTTGTGAGCTGCTCATGGTTTAGAATTATAACAATTATCGTGTGCTACGGGCATCTCCGAAGGCTGTTGTGTTGGTAGTTAAGAAAGTCAGATTATCGCCACAATTCAAGCATGAAAGCCAGCCTGCGCTGACAAAAATCAGATAAAATGGTGGGATGCTAACAAGCTCCGGATATCCTAAGCCTTCTTCTCTGTCAGTAACGCTGAATACCCAGCGGCTAATGCAGTATTTATGAGTCGCAAGAAAACCACTAAAAAGCGATCTAAAAAAACGGCAAAACGACGCTTGTCGAAAAAATCAGCTGTGGCTAAGCACAGCCGCTGGAAGTTGCTCTGGCGATTCAGCTTGTTTATTTTCGGTTTAGGCTTGGGTATGTTGTTGCCCTGGGCGTTGATTTTAAATCAGACGGTCAAAGAGGGCTTCGAAGGCCTTACATGGGAGCGCCCGAGCCGGGTTTATGCACGACCTTTAAGCCTGTATTCCGGTTTACAGATATCGGCTCAGGATCTGGAGACAGAATTGCGCTCGGCGGCCTACCGTAAAAGCTCTAACCCCAGCATACCCGGAAGTTACTCACAGCAGGGCAACCGTTTCCGGATTATCAGTCGGGCATTTGAATTTGCTGATGGTAAGCAGTCCTCGCAGCGGATTGAGTTGCAACTACAGGCCGGGGTGGTAAGCAAAATTCAGGATATCGACCTTAATACCTTATCGCTGGTGCGTTTGGACCCAGCGGAAATTGCCTCGATTTACCCGTTGGATAAACAGGATCGTGAATTGGTTCCACTGGAAGATGCACCACACTTACTGGTTGCAGGTATTCAGGCGGTTGAGGATCGCCGCTTCAATCAGCACCATGGTGTTGACCCAAAAGCGATCGCCCGAGCACTGTGGGTGGATATTCGCGAGGGCAGAATTGAGCAAGGTGGTTCCACATTAACCCAGCAACTGGTCAAAAACCTGTTTTTGGATTCAAGTCAAACCATTATTCGTAAGCTGAATGAAGCCATTATGGCTGTGTTGATGGAGCTGCATTTCAGCAAAAGCGAAATTCTAGAAGCCTATATTAATCAGGTCTATATGGGGCAATCGGGCGCCTATGCGATTCATGGTTTTGCCCGCGCCGCTAGATTTTACTTCGATCAGTCCTTACAACAGTTGAATACTGAACAGATTGCCTTGTTAATCGGCATGGTCAAAGGAGCATCCTGGTATAACCCCCGGCGAAATCCCGAGCGTGCCCTCAAGCGGCGTGACTTGGTGTTGCAAGTTTTTGCTGATACCGGACTAATTGATAAACCCGGCCTACATGCAGCACTGCAACGCCCATTGGGCGTAAGTAAACAGGCGAATGGTTTAAAAATAAAAGCCTCCGGATTCATTGACCTGGTAAAACGCCAACTGCGTGAACGCTATGCAGAAAGTGATCTGCGTCGTGAAGGTCTGAAAATCCTCACCACACTTGAGCCGGTAACTCAGTTGGCGGCGGAAAAAGCGGTAGCCGAAGGTCTGGACGACTTAACCGCCCGTGGCCTGCCAAAGCAATTGCAGGCGGCGATGATTATCAGTGATGTGCAGAATGGGGAAATCCATGCCTTAGTAGGAGACCGGGTTGCAGGTAGTCGTGGTTTCAACCGCGCACTTGATGCCCGTCGCCAAATTGGTTCTATTATGAAACCGCTGGTTTATTTATTGGCATTGGAGCACCCTGAGCAATTCAACCTGCTCAGCAAACTTGAAGATACTGCGGTCGATATCCGCCTTGCTAACGGTGACCATTGGGTGCCGAAAAATTACACAAATAAAACCCATGGAACAGTCAGCTTGCTTGATGCTCTGGTGCATTCATGGAATTTGGCCAGTGTAGACTTGGGGATGAAATTCGGGCCCACTCATATCCTCCAGTCACTGCAACGCTATGGCCTGAGTGTTGAGGCTCTACCGGTGCCCTCGCTAATCCTCGGAGCACTTGAGTTGACCCCGCTTGAAGTGAGTAGAATCTATCAGTCGCTGGCATCCGGCGGTTATAGCGTTCCGCTCAGAGCGGTTACAGCGATTGTAGCCGAAGACGGTGCACTGGAAGAATCCTTTCGCTTGACCATGACCCCACTGCAAAATCGCCAAGCTGTTGCGGTACTAAATTATGCACTCACACAGGTGGTAGCAGAAGGTACCGCACAGGCCTTGCCAGCTTTAATGGGTAGGCCGATTATTATCGCCGGTAAAACCGGCACCAGTAACGATCGCAAAGACAGTTGGTTTGTTGGCTACAACAATCAACGCCTTGGGGTGGTTTGGGTGGGTAGGGACGATAACAAACCCGCCCGGGTCACCGGTTCTAGTGCGGCGTTGCGTTTATGGGCTAAAGCGTTCCGCGGTTTATCCATGGCTGACTGGCGCGCGGACTATCCCCGTGGGGTTGAATTACATTGGGTAGAACCATCGAGCTTCAGTCTTACCGATGCCAACTGCCCGGATGCCGTAGCCATACCATTTATCAATACATATCTTCCAGAAAATAAATCAGAATGCCTACAAGCGAAATCAACTCAGGGTGGTAAACTTTGGAACTGGTTTGACCGAAAAACCAAAACCCAGGAAAATTAATTAGGGAAATTAAATATTATGCGCTTAATTATTATCTCGCTGTTTTTGCTGCTCTTCCTTAGCGCCTGTGCCAGCACCGGCCCTGCGCCAAGTAACAGAACTCCACCACCGGTACTAACCGAGGTTGAGACCGAAATTCGGCAACCGGCCAGTGAAGAAAGTGCCGGCATTCAGGTGCAGCCGTTACAAAACCCGGCGGTACGACAATTATTAGCATCGGCCAGTGCCAGCGAATCAGCGGGTCAGTTGGAACAAGCTGCTCAAATGCTGGAGCGAGGCCTGAGGATAGAACCCCGTGATCCGGAATTACTCCAGCGCATGGCAGAAATTCGCCTGCAGCAGGAAGCCTGGCAACAAGCCATTAGTTTCGCCACCCGTTCTTTCGATATGGGAGCACAGGCAGGTGAGTTATGCGCACGAAACTGGCGCACCATGGCATTGGCTAACGAGTACCTAAAAGACCCACAAGCGGCAGCCGCTGCACGCACTCATTTAGATGACTGCATGCGCCAACGGCCACAGAAATATTGATGTAAAAATAATATGAGTGAAGCGGATGAACAACAAAGCAGTGCCTGGCTGCTAGGCGAGCAAGGGCCGTTTGCAGACAGCCTGCCGGGGTTTCAGCCACGCGCACCCCAGCTGGAGTTTGCCGCTCGGGTTGAAGCCGCGATTGCGGACGGACACAATCTGGTTGCTGAAGCCGGTACCGGTACGGGCAAAACCTTGGCCTATCTAGTGCCCGCATTAGCTGCAGGTGTGCGCACAATTATTTCAACCGGCACTCGTACGCTACAGGATCAGCTGTTTTTTCGGGATTTACCGCTGGTACGCGCATCACTGGCAATAGATGTTGAAATTGCCCTATTGAAAGGTCGTTCAAATTATCTTTGCTTGTATCGCATGCAGCAAACCCGTAGCGATGGTCGCCTGGAAAGTCGCGAAATGTACACCGAGCTTGAGGCGATACATCAATGGGGGCAGGCATCTGAGGATGGTGACCTTTCCATCAGCAACTTACTCGCAGATGACTCCCGCCTGTGGCCGCATATCAGCTCCACGGTTGATAACTGTTTGGGAATTGAGTGCCCAGATTACGATAATTGTTTCGTCGTAAATGCGCGCAAAAAAGCCCAGGATGCCGATATTGTAGTGGTTAATCATCATTTATTATTTGCTGATATGGCGGTTAAACAAAGCGGCTTTGGTGAGGTACTGCCCTCGGCAGAGTTAATGGTACTGGATGAAGCCCACTTGGTGCCTTCAATTGCCACACGCTTTTTTTCCAAAGGCTTTTCCTCACGCCAGGTGCGGGATTTACACAAGGATGTGCTGGCTGAAGCTGGTCTGGTAAAAGGTGGGGTGGCAGCTATCCGTTCAGCGGTTGAAGCCGGTCAGATCGCCTGGCGTAAAACCCAGGCGGGCTTTTTACCCAGTATGCCATTGCGCGGCAGCTGGGAAAAGTTATGTGAAGATGGCCTGCTGATGGAAGACCTTGCAGATCTTGCCGCCGCGGTTGAAGAACTGCGCGATGCACTCAAACCGCTGGAAGCCACCAGTACCGGACTGGAAAGCTGTTATCAACGCGCCAGCGAGTTGTGTCAGCGTTGGAATGAGATTTCCGACCGTAACCGCCATGATCAGGTTTCTTGGTATGAGCGCCATCAGCAAAGTTTCAGCTTACACTCAACGCCGCTGGATATCGCCGGGCCATTCAGTGAGTATCGCGAAAGCATGGATGCCACTTGGGTATTTACTTCGGCCACCTTAACGGTAAAAGATCGTTTTGATCACTTTTTACGGGAAACCGGGCTTGAACAGGCGCAAGCCTTCATAGCCGAAGGCGGTTTTGATTACCGTAAAAATTCGATTTTGTACTCACCCCCGGGCCTGCCGAACCCGAATACACCCGAGTATACCGAAAAGTTAATGACCAGCATTTGGCCAATAGTGGAAGCCAATGGCGGGCGTGCATTTTTGTTGTTTTCTTCGCATCGGGCCTTACGGTTGGCGGCAGACTGGCTTGAAGATCGTTGCCAATTGCCCCTGTTTGTTCAAGGCCGGGAGTCACGCACCCGTCTGTTAGAGAATTTTCGTGAATCCGGTAATGGTGTGCTTCTCGGGGCTGCCAGCTTCTGGGAAGGTGTCGATGTTATCGGTCCGGCATTATCACTAGTGATGATTGATAAACTGCCTTTTGCGCCACCGGATGACCCGATTTTAGAGGCCCGCGCAAGCGTGATTCGGGAGCAGGGCGATAACCCGTTTTTCAAGATGCAATTGCCGCAGGCGGTAATTTCACTCAAGCAGGGCGCAGGCCGATTGATTCGTGATGTAAATGATAAAGGTGTGCTTATTTTAGGTGATCCGCGGTTATTGGAAAAAAGCTATGGAAAAGTCTTTCTGGAATCCTTGCCAAGAATGTCGCGTACCCGTACCTTGGAAAAAGTGTTGGGTTTTATTGCCCATATAAAAACACAAGAACCGAATGTCGACGAAAGTAAAATCGTGGAGAATATTGAATGAAATTACTGGCTATCGATACCTCATCCGCAGCCTTGAGTATCGCCGCCTGTGCCGATGGAAACATCAGTGAGCGTTTGGAAACAGCGCCGCGGCAACATGCTGAAAAAATCCTTCAGTTCATTGATTCGGTACTGGCAGACCTCAATATTGAATTAACTGAGCTGGATGCGATAGCCTATGGTTATGGCCCTGGTAGCTTCACTTCATTGCGTATCGGTTTGGGGGTGGTTCAGGGCTTGGCATTGGGGGCCGATCTGCGGGTTATTCCGGTATCGTCATTGTTAACCGTGGCACAAGCGGCTACTCCTGCAGAAAAGCAGCACAGCCTCGTGTGTATGGATGCCCGCATGGGTGAAGTTTATACAGCGGCTTGTGTGCGTAATGCCAGCGGATTAATGCAACGGGTCTCAGCGGAAAAAGTTTGCCCGCCCGCTGATGTAAACATACCCGACACCGATGACTGGATTGCGCTTGGCAATGGTTTTTCTGAATACCGGGATCAACTTCCTTCTATCAAGCAAGTGATCACCGACTGTTGGCCCCTGGCGACGGCCATGTTAGCACTGGCCAAACCGCAGCTTGAGGCGGGTAATACCCTCGATGCGGCAGAAGTCCTCCCCCGATATGTCCGCAACAAAGTGGCAAAAACCATAAAAGAACGCCAGTAGCGTGGGCATTTATACCCACGCATAAAAGCCAGCCAACCCGAAGCCAGTACTTTCGTTCAGCCGTACAGCGAATAAAGGTACCCCAAGGCTCCAATCCAAGCTGCTACTTTGGGCAACCAATCCTGAATAAATTTGGTATCATTGTATGCAGAGAATAAAACAGGGACATCGGTGCTTAATATCAGTACTCCAAATTTATCCGATTTCGATATCGAGTCTGTACTAAACGCCATTGCTGCGGGTGAGCCTACAGCCGAAACAGCGTTGGTGCGTCAGTACTCTCGTGGCTTATTGTTAATGTTGACTCAGCGCTGCGGCGATGTCGAGTTAGCGTCAGACATTCACCAGGACACTTTCATGGTGGTATTAACGCGTTTACGCAAACAACCACTGGATAATCCCAAGCAAGTTAAAGCCTTTATTCACACCACTGCTATAAATTTATTTATTAATCATTATAGAAAAGAAAAGCGCCGCAATACTTGGGCTGATGGTGATGCCATTGATACAGCAGTTGACCCCGCACAGGATCAGGTAACCCGCCTAGAAAAGAAAGACACAGCAGCAATGGTGCATGCAGTCATTAATGAGCTTCCGGGCGAGCGCGACCGGGAAATTCTGTGGTTGTATTTTATCGATGAATTAGAAAAACCTGGGATTTGTGCATGCCTGGATTTATCCACCGAGCACTTTGACCGGGTGCTCTATCGGGCTAAGCAGCGATTACGCCAAAAACTAGAGTTTCAGCTGAGAGATTTCCGCTAGTGGTGACAGTCTATGAGTAGGAACCTTAGAGATGATGATGGTGCTACTATGAAAGCAATCGTTTATGACAATGAATATAACCTTGAGATGGCTCAGGCTGATGTCGATGCCTATGTGCGTGGGAAGCTGGAATCAAGCAAACATAATAGTTTTGAGCTGTTTTTGCTGAATCACCCGCAACTACAGGATGAAGTGGAAACTGCCCTGGTCGCAAGAGTGGGACTGATGGCATTAGGTAAGCAGCAGGTTCTTTCAGGTATAGAATCTGATGGTACCGGCTCTAAACAACCGTCTTTTATACAACGCTGGTTCGGAAATATTCAGCCCATACCCGCATTCGCTACCGCAGCAATCTTGGTGCTAACCATCACTGTTGGCAGTGTGATGTTTAAAACCGACGCAAGCCCTCTGTTAGCGCAATTACAAACGCCTTCGGGTCAATACCAGACGGTAACCCTACCCAATGTGCGTGCCGGGCTGAGTGGTGATTTTCAGCCGCTGGCGATACTGGATAAAAACAGCAGCGGCGGTTGGATGATGCTTGAACTGGAACTAAGTTATCCAGAGTTTGATCGTTATAATATTGAAATAATTTCATGGTCTGATAAAAACCAGCTGGTGGCACTAAACAGCCTTCAGCCCGATGCTAAAGACAATCTGGTCTTTGCGCTGCATACCAGTGAACTGCCCACAGGTGATTATGTCGCCCGAGTAGTTTATGATAGCGGCACTAAAGTGGAGTTAATCGCCAACTATGCATTTAGTGTCGAGGCTGGTAAGGGAAATAGTAGCTAAGCAAAATAGACTCCTTCAGGTATATCCTGAGGCTCCAAGTTATCGGAATTATTTAACCACAAAAAATACAATTACAAGTTTTCATAAGGTAAGTTCCAAGCTTAGGCCAGGCCATTTATTTCGGTCTGGTTTTTTTCTGTTCACCATTTGCATCTCTTTTTTTCTACCATTGCAGGCAGAAGAAAAAGCAACTATTACGCTGAATATATCCGCAGAGGAAAATCTGGCGATTGACTGGGACCACAGTAAAAACTACCGACTGCAACTGCCCAACGATCTTGAAGGCAACTGGTTGCTGATTATTGAGCAACAAGGGGTCAATGTAGTCCCAAGGTTGATAAACAAACTGGGTGAGGATGAAATTTCGGTTGATATACCAATCGATAGTGTCGGTATTGAACGACTAGTGTTCAGTGCTGATGTAATCAACGGCGCAACGGTGGCTCTACCTCTGGTTGATAAGGTTACTTCACCCGGTGGGCTTAAAATTAGCTTGCAAGCCATCGCCAACCCTCAGTTGTTTCTGCTTTTACGCCAATTGATGGTAGGTGCAGCTCTATTGAAAAATAAAGACTTGGAACTACCTCGCGGTATTGCTTGTGAAACAGCTATCGATGGTTTCAATCAAGACCCGGGGCGGGCTGCACATTGTTTCAAAGCGGCGCGAGAAAACTATAAACCTGAATTCAAAACTATCATCGAGCCTGAGGAGTTGGACTATTACCTCGCCGATAGTGTGCGCCGTCAAACTTTACTAAGTGATGCTCAAAGGCTTTATTTACCCTTAATCCGTCAGCAAGATGACTTGCGGGTTCAGGCACTAGCACTGCACGGGTTGGCATGGACAGTTTGGCGTTCTGGCGAACACAAGGTGGGTGAGGCTTTTGCGAACCAGGCTGTTTCTGTATATGAACTTTGGCAGCAGAGAGATCCTAATAACCTGGGTATCGGTTATCAACAATTTTCCGCGCGTAATATTGCTTGTCTGATCCAGCATGACCAGCAACAACTTGAAAATGCCGAGCGCTGTTACTTGGAATTACTCACAGAGGTTCGGGCTGCCAATGACCAGAATACAGAGCATCTGCTGATAGGAAACCTTGGTGGAATTTACTACCAGCGAGGTGATATAGCCCGCGCAAGAGAGCAATTTAATAAAAGCTATGATTTATATACGCGGATA
>JAKITK010000044.1 GCA_021648125.1 Lysobacterales bacterium | reverse complement strand
ATATGCGGATTTTAGACCTAGCAGCCAGTGGTTGGATTATCGCCTTTGTGATTTTTCTCCTGGTTTATTGGCCGATACTCACCCGGCCAAGAGTTTAAGCAGACCCCAATTAATCTGCTCTCTTTACCTGGAGTTACCTGCCTGCCAAGCATTTTACTGATCCCCATCTTAAACCAACCATCACTAATATATAATTACCATTTGGCAATTCCGCTATTCCGCTCCCTATTCCGTCATTTTTCTTATAATTTAATGGTTGTTAATTAAATGGCTTAAATATAGAGGCAGTTGAGTACCTAAATAGTAGGGTAAGTTCATTAATACATAGGACTTTCCATTGGGTGTTATGGCATGGATGATTTCGTATTTTCCTGCATACATTCTCACAGCATAAGAATGGTCGCAGCGTTCAACAAATTGATGTAAAGATTTTAATGTTCCAGTTCTACCAGATTTTACTTCGATGGGTATTATCTTATTATCAACGCTATAGACAATATCTACTTCTGATGAGGCCTGTTTTTTCTCTCTAACCCAAAAGCAGGGCATTTGTGATTTGTGCACCTGTAGTGAAATCAATTCCTGAATAATCATGTGGGGAATAATAGCCCCTTTGTAAATTGTGCTCAAATCATCTAACAACAACATTTGTGAGGATAACTCTAGTGAATAGTTTACAAGACCGGTATCTAAAAACTGTAATCGGGGTGATTTTCTTAAATCGGTAATTATGGGTGGCTCTAGAGAGGTTGTTGGATACATCAGCTGAATAATCTTGGCAAGATGTAAGTTTCTAAATGCTTCACCCACTTCTCTGGAACGGTAGTTTGAGTTGCCGAAATTTTGAAACTTTATCCTTTTATCAATTGAATAAGCAGCCGTTGCCATGATGTGTTTTATGACATTCTTCTCGGTTGTGTTTCTGGCATACTTTTCAGAATCGCTGATATAGGACGCCCAAAGACTTTCATAAATAGCTGTTAAATTTCCAAAAGAGTGTTCTTTTATAAATTCTTCAACGATTTCCGGCATTCCTCCAATAATACAAAATTGATTAAAAAGTTGCACAAGTGTGTTATGGGCTGCTTGCTTTATTGGAACCTTTGTTAAATGTTCAAGCGCAATAGTGTGGCCTAATGCTTGTAAAAACTCATGAAAATTAAGCGGATTAAGGTATAAAAACTCAACTCTTCCCACAGGAAAGCTGGGTACATCCTTTAATGCAAATTCGAGTAGTGAACCCGCACTAATAACATGCAGTTCAGGATATTCTTCATGAAAATAACGCAGCAGAGCTATAGTTTTAGGGGATTCTTGAATTTCATCAATAAAAAGCAAGGTGTTAATAATGTGTTTTGTAGGAATATTGTGAGCAATAAAAATGGCTTCAATTATGGTTTTACAGTCATCGCTTTGTTCAAAGAATTGGCGGTGCTTACTTTTTTCAAGGTTTAAATAAATAGAATACCCATAAGACTCCGCAAAACCCTTAACCAACATGGTTTTTCCGACCTGTCGAGCACCTCTGATAATCAGTGGTTTTCTATTGGATTTGGATTTCCAATGGCTTAATTGTTTTGTTAAGTGTCTTTTAAATGGCATTTCTATCTTTTGACTTGTTTTGTTAATTATTCAGAATATATGTTATTTGTTATAAAGTAAAGCCTATAATCTTAGTTTTTTGTAACATTGTCAGTGCTGTTTTTGGGGGCAGTTGTATTATAGTCAGTGCATTGATGAAGATTATTTACAGCATTGCGATGAAATTACAACTATATTGCCGGAAAAGTCTGAAAACTCAAAGTACTGAGTGGCCATTCGCAACAGTTTTTTAGCCAGACCTTTTTTAGCCAGACCAGCATGTAATTCGAGCCTATTTGAGCAGCCAGCACCGGATTCATATGCGTTTTACACCAATTCTCACGCTTTGGGCGATAGAAAACTTACCAGTCCCTTCTCGGGGCCAGTAAACAGGTAGTTTTTCCGGGCGCGTTCTTTCAGTCGCACAACTGTTACTGGTGGAGCCCGATTCAGTTAACAAGGTAAATACTTTGCGACTTTGCTGTGGCCCTACTACAATGAGATGGGTTAGTCCGGGTTATTGGGCCGATACTCACCCGGCCAAGAGTTTAATTCCGCGCGCGGATAAAATCGGCAATAATATCTTCAGGGTTTTCCAGGCCGATTGAGACCCGGATCAGTCCCGGGGTGATCCCCAGAAATTCCCTTTGCTCGTCACTGAAGTCGCTGTAAATAGTAGATCCCATATGCAGCGCCAACATGCCTTCTAACTTAGCGGTTGTGGGATTCCCCATTCGGGAATACAGCGGTTTTTGTACCGAGCCGTCAAAAATACCTTCGCCAGTGGCTGAATCACCATAGGCAAAAGCCGCAGATTGGGTAATCGGGGGAGAAATTGCACCCTGTTTAGAACCAATTTCCTGAACAAATTTTGTTGCGTATTTTTCGAATTTCATTTTTGGGGATATCCATTCATTGAATGGAGAGATTACCGCAGTATCAAACTACTGAAAAGTAGTATCTGATAAATATCCGAGCTTATAGTTTTTGCGCTGGGTATGCGCTGGCTTTAATTTTAAGCTGTGTAATTTAAACCGTATTGATAGACCATGTGGTAAAGCCCCTTAACTTAGTGCAATTCCAGTCTGCCCCCTATTCGCTCCTATGCCGCTTCATTTTTCACCACTCTTGGCATCAAACACCATTGATATTATTGGGTAAATGTTGTGATTCTGAAAGGCATACTCTTTTTCCGTATCTACACGGTGGATAAACAGCATATCGTGATTTGGATACACTGCCATCATATGCACACCTACACCGGTGTGATAAAAGCTATTGGGGATATTTTTTTCGTTATTGAAAACCACACTCCAAAGCATTCCATACCCTAAATGATATTTTTCATTTGTAACTGAATATGCTTGCGTGCTTAATTCTATCCACGACTCGGAAATAATTCTTTTTTCTTTCCATTTCCCCTTATTCAAAAATAACTGGGCAAACCGTGCCATGTCATTTGTGGACATTCTGAAATGGTACGCTGGAAAATAAGATAAATGACTCTCATATTGATAAAAACCGTCTGTTTGAGGCAAATTTAAGTTTTCTTTAGGGTCGCGGATATTGGTATATTCACCTCGATACTCAGTCATTCCTACCGGCCTAGCAATATCTTCATAATAAGCATCAAATATTTTTTTACCGGTAAGTTTTTCAAAAATATGTCCGGCGACATTAAAATCCCAGTTGTTATAATAGTAGTGCTCATTCGGCTGGTAAGTGCCACGCTTCGGCTTAGCGGCCAACATTCCTTTGGTTTCGGCTGTGGCAGAATGATAAATACCAGAACGAGATTTTAGTAAATCAGCCACAGTTGCAGTTTTTTCCAGCTCAGTTAAACCATGAATATCATCAATGCCAAGTTCTTTCAGGGTGGAATTGATATTAATGACACCCTTATCAACATAGATACCATAGAGCGCGTTAAGCATAGATTTACGGATTGAATGAATAAGGTGTTTTTTAGTTACATCGCCCCAGCTAAATACAACTTCACCACGGTGAACAATAACCATTGAAGAAGACCCATGCTTCTCTAAGTATTTAGTTAAAACTTCCAGCTTTTCTTTAGAAAATCCAGACTTAGAAGAGCTATTAATGTCCTCAGAAAATAATACTGAAGAAAAAGCGATAAAACACATAATAACTAAAATCACTCTGCGCTTATTCCCCAATCCCCAGATAGAGGTGCGATATGATGTGTATGATATTGGTTTCACAGTGAAATAAAAAATATGAGTCGCACCCTTATATGTCCATGGATGGACGGTAGTAGGGCAATGCAGGAGCAATTGCCGAGGTTCGACGGTTGTTTTTTGTTTTGCTGTGGAATCAAGAGCATGTGCAGCATCCGTGTTTCTATCTGGGGATTGGGGTTATTCATTATTCTATACCTTAGTCTCCGCTGAATTCTAACCGCATTGGATTTCGACACTACTCTGCTTAGTTGGTAAATTTACCCCGACGAATACGCACCGCTTCCATTTGTTCAACCTCACGCGAGCCGGAAATAACTATTTCGGGATCAGGCACATAGTCAATATTATTATTGCCGCGCTCGTAGGGCACTGCATTTAAAATAGTGCGCATCACATTCAGGCGCGCATCATGCTTATTATTCGAGCGGATCACCGTCCATGGGGCATGATTAGAGTGGGTGCGTCTGAGCATTTCATATTTTTGGGTGGTGAAATCATCCCAGCGATCCTGCGCCTGTAGGTCAACTTCACTTAATTTCCACTGACGCAGGGCATCATGCTTGCGCCGGTTGAAACGATGAGCTTGTTCGCTCTTGGTAACACTGAAATATAGCTTGATAAGAATCGTGCCTTGGCGAACCAAGTCTTTTTCAAATCCGACCACCCCTTTCATAAAGGCTTTATATTCTTCCGGTGTACAAAAACCAAAAACTTGCTCAACCATCGCCCGGTTGTACCAGCTGCGGTCAAACAATACAGATTCACCGCCGGTCGGGAATTTTTCCACATAGCGTTGAAAAAACCACTGGCTACGCGCCGTATCGCCAGGTTTTCCTAGCGCCACTACACGGTAGTGTTTTTCATTCATATACCGGGTTATCCGGCGAATTGTTCCGCCCTTGCCGGAGGCATCGCGGCCCTCAAACAGGATAATCATGCGGCGCTTGCTCTGCTCAAGATATTTTTGCATCAAAATAAGCTCTGCTTGATAGGGCTTCAGAGCTTTTTCTTGATTCGATTTTTTCAAGGTGCTGAGGATTTTTGCACTACCGTATTGTTCGATACAGTCACGCAATTCCGCGCTCTGTTCAACAATTTTTTCTGCGCTTTTGGACTTTTCAGTCACAGCTGCTAATTTGCTGGTTTCAGTGTCTTTTAATGGCGACCGGGTTTTAGCGGCCGCTTTGGGTAGGGTTGTAACGGATGTCATAAAAAATACCTCGAATGCTTATATGCCCAGTATATCAACTCCCGGCGGTTAAAGAGCGTGTTATAAGTCACGCTCTATGTGTTTGAGTTAGCAGATCATAAGCTGCGAATCTGAGGTAGAATCATAGCTATGAAAAAAATCTTCCTTATTAGTTTCCTAGCCCTGTCACTCAGCCTAGTCACGTTTATAATGTATCCGTCACCAATTGATTCAGCGGCATGGAACCCACCCCCGGCCCCGGCATTATCAGACTCACCACAAACCACAGCCAATACTCGGCTGACTAAAGCAGAATTACTTGCGAAAGGAGAAATTTACGGGCCGGAAGATGTTGCTGTTGATAACCAAGGGCGTGTATATGCCGGCACCCAAGATGGCCTGATAAAACGCGTTCTGACCGATGGAACGGTAAAAACCTGGGTTGATTTGGGTGGTCGACCTCTGGGCCTACATTTTGACCGAAGCGGTAACCTGATTGTTTGTGATGCTTACCAAGGTTTACTCTCAATCAGTCCCTCTGCGGTGGTAACAGTGCTGACCAACAGCGCGGATAATATTCCTTTCCGGTTTACTGATGATGTCGATATCGCCAGTGACGGAAAAATCTACTTCACCGATGCCTCCAGTAAATGGAGCCAGCCCGATTACATGCTTGACCTACTTGAAACCCATCCCTACGGACGCTTTTTAGTCTACGACCCGGCCACAAAAACCACTACCACATTGATCAACAAGATGTACTTCAGCAACGGTGTAGCGTTGTCCCAAAATGAAGACTTTGTTCTCATTACCGAAACCTGGCGCTACCGTGTAATCCGCTATTGGTTAAAAGGCGACAAAGCCGGGACTCACGACATTTTTATCGATAACTTGCCGGGTTTTCCTGATGGTGTTTCAGGCAATTCTAAAGGCATGTTCTGGCTGGCAATACCGTCTTTAAGATTACCGGACTTAGATAAAATGCACCCCTTACCCTGGCTGAAAAACCTCTCCGCTAAACTACCTGATGCATTAAAACCCAAGCCCATAGATTATGGTTTGGTTCTGGGCCTGGATGAAAACGGCACTATCGTTACCAGTCTGCACGATCCTGAGGGGCTAACCCTGAAAGAAATTACCTCTGCCGAGGAGCACAACGGCTATTTATACCTAGGCTCGCTGCATAACGACCGAATCGGTAAGCTCAAGCTAGGCAACTGATTTATGGGAATGGGCTTTAATCCAACTTATACTCAGAGAACCCTTATACAAAACAGCAGTCTAGTGAAGTATCTGAAGCGTGTTAACCACAGTCATAATGATCAACTAATCAAGTTATGGAGAAGAATATGAACTCTAAAAATAACAGCGGTCACTCTGGTCACGGTATGCCTACGGGGGATGCCCGCGCGTTAAAAATTACTGGGTGGTTAACTGGCGTTTACTTTATTGTAGAGTTAGTAATTGGTTACTGGAGTGGCTCAGTAGCAGTTATTTCAGATGCCTTTCATACATTTTCAGCAGTTGGCGGGGTTTTAATTGCCCTAGCAGCGGGTCATTACTCAAGTCGCCCCGCCTCACAATATGCGAGCTTTGGCTTAATTCGGGCCGAAATTGTCGGCGCGTTATTAAATGGCGTGTTTTTGTTGCTTATGGCGCTTTATGTTTTTTGGATGGGCTATCAGCGGCTTCAGTCTCCGGTAGAAGTCCCCGCTGGACTAATGTTGTGGGCTGCGGCTGGTGGGCTTGTAACTGAAGTTATTGCGCTGTGGCTATTGTTTGGCAAGCAGAAAGACAACCTCAATATGAAGGGTGCAATTTGGCATGTGGTGCAGACCTTTGTCGGCAGCCTTATCATTATTGTTGCCGCTTTGGTTATCAAATTCACCGGGTTTTATCAAATTGATCCAATTTTAGGGATGCTATTTGGTGTGGTTCTGTTCTGGGCTTCATGGGGCATAATTAGGCAAGCGGTGAATATTCTGCTGCAAACTGTACCTGAAGATTTAGACCTAGCTGAAGTAGTGGCTGTGATAGAAAAATATGATGAAGTCAAAGATGTTCATCACTCACACGCTTGGGCGCTAACTACCGGAAAGAATATCGTTTCTATGCATGTGCTGGTCAGAGAAACAGCAGATCAAAATGCAGTGCTTAAAGAAATTCATCATTTACTGAAAATGGATTTTTCAGTTTACTTTTCAACCATTCAAGTTGAAACTGAATGCCCGGAAAGAGATGAAGCCGCTGGTATCGACTTTAGCTCCCATTCCCAGCACTCCAACAAATCCGGATAGCTGAATAAATAGGTGCCAGCTGGTGGAAAACGAACCCCGTAAAGCATACGCTTACCACACAACCACTTTACAAGCGGCACGACTGTGTGGCGTCCATTGCAGTTGACAGCGCTGACAAAGGAACTTAATTTAATGGTGGCCATTCGGGACTGACCAGGTCAAAGTTACTGTGCAAGCGAAGGAAATACTGCGGCATTATGGAACAGGGCTTTAATCTTACTTATACCCGTAGCATTACCCGCAAGCCAGAAACATGCCTTTTAGCACATACCCAATCCACCTTGCTCCGATAGAATACATATCAAGCGCGACAGTTCAGGCTCGATTTATGTCAAAAATATTGGCGGTGATTTCAGGGTAGATCGTGATGGTAGCGGCGGTATTACGCATAAAAATATTGGCGGCAAAGTCGAACTACCAACCGAAGACTGATTACCTAAGAATTATTAGTGACATATTAGGGCGATATTCGAACTTGCTTATCCGGGACCACTTGCTCACCATTTGTCAGGGTAAAACTATACGGCAGCGACACCAATTTACCGCCGGCATTTTTCTGGATTACAAAGTGCAGATGCGGACCGGAGGAAAAACCGGTATTTCCGGATTCGGCCAACCGGTCACCAGCCGCCACCCGCTGACCGAGGCGAACCTTTGTACTATCGAGTTTTAAATGTGCATACACTGACATTGTTCCATCATCATGCAACAGCCGAATAATATTTGCTTTGGATATATATTTTAACTGTTGCTTACCACCCTCAAAAAAATCATCATTCATTTGCATTACCACCCCAGCCCGGGTTGCCAGCACCGGAGTACCTTCGGGCATGGTGATATCAATCGCATATTTAGTTTGCTCATCTAGGTGGGTTTGCTTCCCGTTAAAAGGTTGCGATACCCAATAAGCTTCACCCCGGGGGAATGGAATGCGATTTAGGGCTGCCGAATCAAGCTGTGCAGCCGGATCTCCAGGAACTGCACTGTACTGCCACTTGAACGAACCTGTTTTACCCGGCTCGGAAGAAAATACTCTGAGCACTGTGCGCTCCTCACCGGCAGCCAAAATAACGCTGGCCGGTAATTGAGGTTCCGAACGCACATAAATTGACTCGGTAAGTGTGAGCAACACCTCTACCGGTCCAGCGAGGTGATTACGGATGGCATAGGCTGGCTTTGCCTGTGTGCCTATATTGCGCATACTCAGAACATCTGCTGCCGGCATCCGCATGGGTCTCGCTTCAACTTTTTGGTCGGTTACCGGCTTTTTATCTGAATAATGAACAATGCCCTGCTCATCGGTATATTTATACATCTGCTTGGCATCAGCAGGCATTGCCGTTAATAACAATAACAGCGGTATCGCGAGTAAGCCTGCTTGCCGCTGGGTTAGCATTCAATAACATTGACGGCTAGGCCGCCGCGCGATGTTTCTTTATATTTTGTTTGCATATCCGCGCCGGTTTCGCGCATGGTTTTAATTACCTTGTCTAAAGATACAAAATGCACGCCATCCCCTCGGGCTGCCATTCGCTGGGCATTAATGGCTTTTACTGAGGCCATTGCATTGCGTTCAATACAGGGTATTTGCACCAGCCCACCGATAGGGTCACAGGTCAGTCCTAAATTATGTTCCATGCCGATTTCAGCGGCGTTTTCCACTTGATCCATACTTCCCCCCATAGCAGCCGTCAAGCCGCCGGCAGCCATCGAGCAGGCTACACCGACTTCACCCTGGCAACCAACTTCAGCGCCAGAGATGGATGCATTGTTTAAATACAGAATGCCGATTGCACCCGCTGTAAGCAAGAATTCAAATACTCCTTCTTCACTGGCTCCGGGCACAAAATTCACATAGTAATTGAGCACGGCAGGAATAATACCGGCCGCCCCATTGGTAGGTGCTGTTACCACTCTGCCGCCGGCTGCGTTTTCTTCATTCACCGCAAGCGCGTAGAGATTCACCCAGTCAAGAATTGACAAGGGATCCTTTAACGCCTGCTCTGGGCGGCGGGTCAACGTCAACTCCCGCAACATGGCAGGGGCACGCCGAGTTACTTTCAAGCCGCCGGGTAACACGCCCTCGGCTTCACAGCCGCGCTTGATACAAGCCTGCATCGCTTGCCAAAGCTCTGTTACTCCGGATTTTATCTGCGCTTTTTCTCGCCAGGCTTGCTCATTACGGTATACAACTTCAGCAATTCGTAAGTCATGCTTTTTACATTGTGCCAACAGCTCTTCAGCATTCGTATAGGGATAGCGTAACGGGGTAACATCCTGAATAATCCGATCATCAGAGGCTTCATCCTCGTTAACCACAAAGCCACCACCTACCGAGTAATAATCGCGGCTGTGCAGAAGTTCTCCCTGACCAGAAAAGGCGCTAAAGCGCATCCCATTGGGATGGTAAGGCAAAGATTTTTTCTTATTGAATATCAGATCATTCTTTTCATCAAAATTTATACTGTGCCGGCCGAAAAGCTTAACCTGCCCAGACTCGCGAATAGTAACTAGTTCAGCGTCGATGTCATCCGGGTCTATCTGGTCCGGCAAGGCGCCACCTAGGCCCATCAATACCGCCTTGTCGGTTCCATGGCCCCGGCCGGTGTGGGCGAGCGAACCGAACAGCTCAATCCGAACCCGGGCAACCGTATTCAGCAACGCCTTTTCTTCCAAGCGTTGAGCAAAAGTACAGGCCGCGCGCATGGGCCCGACCGTATGCGAACTGGAAGGACCGATGCCAATTTTGAATAAGTCGAATATACTAACACTCACGCTTCATATTCCATCAATAAACATAAGTGCAGATTCTACTCTGCATTGCAGGGTAAAAGACAATGAAATTATTAGTATATTCCCGACCTGATTGCCACCTGTGTGATTTAGCCGCTACAGAACTACAGACTGCTGGACTATTACAATTTGTAAAAGGAGTGAATATTGAGGATGATCCTGAGTTGCTCAAGCGCTACGAATTGACTATTCCAGTGGTTCATAATCCCGCTACCCAGGTTGAACTGGGCTGGCCATTTACAGCGAAATCATTGCGACAACATTTTGTGCCGTCAGAATGAAAAACCAGAACACTCAGGGTCGGAACCAAATACACACAATAATGGCTTATAACTAACTTTAACTCAAAACCCTTTAGTGCGATTGCTGCGGCGTAATAAACTAACTTTCGGATTTTTCACCGTATTGTTTTAGCGCAGGTATACGCTCATTTATCCACAACCACAGACCTTTAAAAAAGCCACTGGTTCGTTCGCGGGTTTCATCCAACACATAACCAAGTACGATATAAGCAATCAACGCCGGCAGGGAAAACAACAAACCAAGCAGAATGGCAACTACCCGAGTCACCCAGGGCTCAAGCTCGAAGCGCTTGGCCAAGGCTAAACACACACCTAGCACAATGGGCTGGTCGGGTCGGCCATTAAGTTCCTGGCGAAAGTCATCAAATGCACCATGCTTGCTCATACTTCACTCCTTATCAATAGTCGTTAAAAGTATTAATATGCGAAAATCATGCCATGGCTAAGTCACTAATAGCAGTGCCATTGGTCACCTGCTAAACCGCAATACTGGTTAATTTCACCACAGAATGGTCAAATATAGATGCGCTGGGGCATTTTTGAGCGCCTGTGATACACTGCGGCTACACTACGGACAACTGACTAAATACCAGCGATACCAATGCTTAAAACCACTCGTAAACTTGATGGCAACCTGTTTCGACAACTACTGATTGCTGGCTTCCGTGCCACCATTTCGGATAAGGAATACCTCAATAAAATCAATGTATTTCCGGTTGCAGATAACGATACCGGCACGAATTTGGCGATGACTTTCGAGGCTATCGTCAATTCAATCAGTGCTGCAGAGCAACGGAGGCTAAGACCGCGTGCCTTACTGGCCACAATCGCCGATCTTGCAGTTGATAATGCCCGCGGTAACTCAGGCGCAATTATGGCCCAGTACTTCGAGGGCTTGAGAGCCTCCACCGGCAAGCAGCCAACCCTGAACGCAGCGCAACTGGCAGAAGCACTAAGTCGTGCTGCGGAACAGTCGTGGGCGGCCATGAGCAAGCCTGTTGCAGGCACCCTCCCGACCGTCTTAATGGCCCATGCTGAGGCCTGGAAGCAACTGTCCCTAACAGAAAGTAATTTGAAAATCTTATTTACTGCTGCCTATAAAAAAACCCGGGAAGCATTACAAAAAACCACCGAGCAACTACCGGCTTTACGCCAAGCAGGTGTAGTAGACGCCGGTGCTCAAGGCTTTGTGGATATGTTAACTGGCATGCATGAGTTCATCGAAAACGGTTGTCACCCGCCAGAAAACACCTCATCAATAAAACATGATGCAAAACCATCTGCCACTATAACAAACAAGCTTAGCCAAGACACTAATCACGGGCATCATCTCGATAACCAGCCCGTCTACCGCTTCTGTACCGAATGCGTGGTTGTCAGCGATAAGCTGGATCGCCCGGGATTAATTGCCGCACTAGAAAAAACCGACTGTGATTCATTGGTCGTCGCTGGCACAACCGGCAAAGCCCGGGTTCACCTACATACCAATAACCCAGCTGAAACATTTCTGCTGTGCGAAGAATTTGGTCAGGTATTACGGCAAAAAGCAGATGATATGAAGCGTCAGCACAACCTGCAGGCACATACCGGGAAAGTCGCTGTAGTAGTAGATTCTACCGCCGATATTGATACAGATGAGATGGATCGACTGCATTTGCACATGGTGCCGGTGCGCTTGATGTTAGGCGATACCGAATACCTCGATAAAGTTTCTATCAGTCCGGCCGAGTATTATAAAAAGGTAAAAGCCTTAAATACCGTCCCGCAAACCTCCCAACCCCCACCCGGTGATTTTCGTCGTCAATTCGAATTACTTACCAGCCACGGCTATCAAGTCCTTTACATCGGCCTTTCAGCGGCACTCAGCGGTACTTTTCAGGCGGCTATAACCGTCGCTAAAAACTTTGATAAAGATCAAATAGTCTGCTTTAACTCCCGTACCGCCACGGTAGGCCTTGGTCTGATGGCCAGCTATGCGGCAGAGGCTGCCGCCCAAGGCATGGATTTAAAGCAAGTGTTGGAAGTCACCCGAAAAATTCGTACACGCACCACCACCTCTGCATTAATAACTGATTTGAGCTGGGGCGCGCAAGGCGGAAGAATTCCGGGCCTAGCTCTTTGGTTGGCAAAGCACCTGCGGTTGTCGCCGTTAATTCACAATTCACCAGCGGGGAAGTTAAAAGTTTACCGGGTACTGGTGGGTCGGAAGAATCGTTTTCAGCGTTATGCCAAAAAACTATCTGCACAATTAAACCACCAGCAGGTTTATCGAATTGTCATAGCACATTGCGATGCGCTGGAAAATGCGAAACTTATCCGCCGTCAACTGCTCCTGCAGCACTCGGGAATTTACTCCTGTCAAATTGTTGATATTAGCCCTGCCATTGGCGCCCATGTGGGACTCGGTGGAATCGCTGTCGGTATTCAGGACTATATATCGCCAACAGACTTACTCGAAGAAGGCACTGATTAATGCTGTATTTAATCCCTATCCTGCTGGCGTATTTGATCGGCTCTGTATCTGGCAGTTTACTACTAGGAGGACTGCGTAATGTAGACATCCGCACTCAAGGCAGCGGCAATGCCGGTGGTACCAATGCCTTTCGCACCCAGGGTTTGATTTTTGCCCTCGGTGTCGTCTTTATCGATATTGGCAAAGGTGCCTTAGCCGTTGCCATTCCAGGTTTACTAAACACCTACCCTACTGAACCCATGCTTGCAGCAACCTGTGGTTTCGGTGCCATTGTCGGCCATTGTTACCCGCTATGGCATAAGTTCAGAGGTGGCAAAGGCGCCGGTACTTATATCGGCGTACTGTTGATGCTCGCACCTGTTTATATGCTGCCGGTTTTAGTGGCGTGGTTAACGGTGCTATTCATCAGCGGCTATGTGGGGCTGGCCACTATAGTCGCAGTTTGCGCATTGATACCTACTGTTTTAATCGATTCAAGCAGTGATTACGCGCTTAAATTATTAGTGCTTTCAGCTGCCATTTTAATTATTTTCACCCATCGTGAAAACATCCGCAAACTAGGCAACGGCACTGAGAATCGCTTTGAAAAGGTTCGCTTTAAAAATTGGTTTAAACGCCCGAGTGACGGATGAATCCGCAACAGTTACAACTCCTGCAATTACTTGCAAGTGCCAACACAGTAAGCGGGCAGCAATTGGGGGCGGCACTGGGTATCTCCCGGAATGCCGTGTGGAAACACCTGCAAAAACTGCGTGAAATCGGGCTGGAGATTAAAGCGGTTTCCGGTAGTGGTTACCAATTACTAACACCACTGGAGCTCTTCGATAAAAAGCGTATACTCGCGCTAATCGCACAGCATTCGCTGCAGCTACCCGGACAGCTCATTCTAAAATTGACAACCGAATCAAGCAATGATGACCTCAACAATTTACCCCGCGACCAGCACCATGGCAGCGTGGTTATTGCAGAGCATCAATCCGCCGGGCGCGGCAGCAGGGGGCGTACCTGGGTATCGCCTTTCGGGCGAAATATCTATCTTTCTATGGGTTGGGAATTCCAACATGGCATTAATCAGGTGGCTGGTTTATCACTATTGACCGGTCTTGCAGTTGTTGAGGCCTTAACAACATTTCAGATTAACGATGCCCGACTGAAATGGCCAAATGATATATTACGCGGCCCAGATACGGCACTTGCCAAGCTAGGTGGTTGCCTGGTGGAAATCAACGGTGATATTGCCGGCCCTTGCCAGGCTACTATCGGTATAGGGCTGAACCTGCGGCTGGCTGATTCATCTCAAATAGATCAAAGCTGGGCAGATTTACGCGACCACCAGAACTTATCCCGCAATGCACTTGTGGCTGAAATAATCAGTCAGTTGCTACGATTCCTGCCGATATTTTCTAACCAGGGCTTGCAACCATTTATCTACGACTGGAATAAACATCATGCCTATGCCGGCAAGCTAGTACACCTAGCAGGACCGGAAACAAACATCAGTGGTATCGCCACAGGCATCGATGAGCAGGGCGGCTTATTAGTCAGTAATAAAACAGGGGAAACCACCATTCACAGCGGTGAAGTAAGTTTGTTTCCAATAAACACACACCCACAGAACTAATTTCTTGTGATCACGCTTGGCTATAGGACTATAATGACAACTCATTCCATTGATGTATTACTATGCTGATTCGTTTTCTCCTAATTCTTCTAATAATTATCAATATTCTTGTAGTTGGCTGGTTTATGGTTCAACCGCCTGTAGCTGAGAATATTGACACCCCACTGGTAAACACACAGCCTGAAAACCTACTGTCTAGTGGACAGGATGTTATTGAGCTTCAATTGCTTTCCGAAACCGGCCCGAATACCGAGTATGGCAGCATTTGTGCCACCATCGGTCCGCTGGAAAGTGCCGCTATGGTTCGCCGTTTGCGCGATCGCCTGAGCGCCTATGCATCCCGAATCCGTGAACGCCAGACAGAAGCCCGTGTAGAACGCGGGTTTTGGGTTTACCTGCCCATCGCTGATTCCCGCAATGCTGCCATCGAATACACTAACCAATTAGGCTCCATGGGAATTAATGATTATTTTGTGGTAACTTCCGGTGAAATGCAAAACGCCGTATCCCTTGGCCTGTATAACGACCTTCCGAATGCTGAATTACGACAGAAACAATTGCAAGCATTAGGCTTTAATCCACAACTGGGTGCCCGGCGGGAATATGAAACCCGCTACTGGCTCGACTACCAACTTCTGGATGATGTCGAGTCACCTTGGAAGAGCATTTCACACTCCACAGCGGATGCCCGACGCTTCCAAATTCGATGCTGGCAAGAGGATAAACTTCCTGAAGCCAATGAAGATACTCTGGAAACAGTCATTAATTAACGATTTATTTGCACCTAATGATTGCCAAAGCGGCTATTTTTCCATACAATGCACGCCCCCAAGTTGTTTGTGTAAACAACTGCATGTGCCGGTATAGCTCAGCTGGTAGAGCAACTGATTTGTAATCAGTAGGTCCCGAGTTCGACTCTTGGTGCCGGCACCATTTTTTATACCCCCTGCGGGATAACTACCCGTATAATCAGCAACCATGATTGGCACCTTTGAATTTCCCTACACAGTAAAAAGCTCGGATATTGACGAGCTCAACCACGCAGGTAATTACCATTACTTGCGCTGGGCGCAGGATGCTGCCGTGGCCCACTCCAGCGCCAATGGCTGGAGTCCACTAAAATATCAGGCGCTGGAATCAGGTTGGGTAGCGAGAGCGCATAAGATTACTTACCTCAAGCCGGCTTATGAATGTGATGCGCTGACCATAAAAACCTGGGTTAGCGCAATGAAGTCAGCTACCTCACTGCGACATTATGAAATAATCAATGCCAGCGGGGAAATGCTGGCTAAAGTAGAAACCCGTTGGGCTTTTATTAATTTTAAAACACAAAAACCTACAAGAATTCCACACAAAGTGGCAAAATGCTTTAAATTAGTCGAGTATTAGTCGAAAACCAGTAACACCAAGCCCAAGGAGAAAACACTTGCTTCATTCAACATTCACTATCAAAAACCTGCTGCTCACCCTGCTGCTCTGCGCAGCCTCCACTGTGGTCGGCGCAACTACGGTAATTATGAAAACCTCTCTGGGTGATATTGAAATCGAGCTCTTCGATGATGTTGCGCCCGGAACGGTTGAGAACTTTCTCAAATATGTAAATGACGGCGATTATGAAGACTCATTCATCCACCGCAGTGTGCCCGGGTTTATAATCCAGGGTGGTGGTTTTGCTTTTAAGAATAATACGGTAGTTAATGTACCAACTGACTCGCCAATTACCAATGAATTTAACAGATCCAACCTGCGTGGAACCATCTCTATGGCCAAGCTCGGCGGCAATCCAAACAGTGCAACTAGCCAGTGGTTTATAAACATTGCAGATAATACCAATCTCGATGGCGACGATGGCCAGGGCGGTGGGTTTTTTACAGTTTTCGGACAAGTCATCGCTAGTAGCATGAATGTGGTTGATGCAATTGCAGCCCTTAATCGTGTCAATGCTGGTGGGGCTTTAGGTGAATTACCCGTCCGCAACTACGCGGGCGGAAATATATTAAGAGAAAACCTGATATTCGCAAATGTAGTCTTAGCCACTAACCCGCCCGCAAACTCAGACTGTGATTCGCAATTTGTCACCCAAAACCCTAATGAACTGGTGCTTGAGGTTAGCCCTACTGGAACTGATGATACCGATAACATTCAATGCGCTCTTAATCTGGCGGCTAATTCCGGGATACCCGTGGTCCGCTTGGGCACTGCTGAATATACGATTTCCAGCATTATCGCTACGCTATTTAACGGCAGTTTTCAGGGCACAACACGCGCTGGTAGCATCCTTCATATTGCCGACCAGAGCATTTCCTGTACAAGCATGGAGAGTCAGGGTTTAACCTCCTCCGCGATTAAATTTGTTCGTGGCGAACCCCGTCTACGGTTTATGACTATAAAGGCCGGCAACCCCTGTGCATCGGGCGAGCCTTTGAAAAACCTAGTTCACTTTACCGGGCTGGATGCAAATGACAGCAGCTGTAATAATGATGTGGTATTCGGGGTAGTTGACCGAGTCACCATTACTGGCCCCGGCAGAGAATCCAATATTTTATCCGCCATAGCCGTTACCCCAGAAGCCGCAGAACTGGGAGGCTGTAAAAATACCTTACTGGGTACATTTAAACTCAACCGTAGTGAGATCAGCGACTTTAGCACCGGCATTACAAGTTCCATGAAAGCCAGAGCACAGGTTGATGTTAATTTCAGTACTTTTAGCAACAATTCAACGGCAATTTCCCTGGCAGACTCAAATCAGTCAACCACCATCACTTCGAATGTATTTAACAGTGAAAACTCAGACCCTGCCATTAGCACGGCCTATGGAGTTTTAGTGACAACCTTAAGTGCAGATGCACCCTCTAAAACCCGGGTTGTGGTTAACAGCAACCAGTTCACCTTCACTGACAGCACGGATAGCCCAGGAACTGCAATCACAGCCGGTATTTTTAATACGGTCATCCAGGATGTCAGTATCTCCATTACCAACAACACCTTCACCTTGGCAGGCCAAGAGCTTATTGCTATCCATGGATTAGATGTTAACAACGCCACGGTTTCAACCAATAAATTTAATGGTGTCGGGCTCTATGGCATTCTCGCCGACCGCAATGATTCTTCGGGGGTTTCTGACTGGACAATTACGGCGAATACAGGCTTTGCTAGCTTTACAACAATGAGCGATATTTCGCTTGGTGCCGGCACCAACCAGTTTATTATAGGGCCTAACCAAAACGCTACTACCGATGACCAGGGGAGTGGTAACACTATCCTTTAAGAGATTATTACACTCCCCGAGAAAGTCGGGGGGTGTTCATTTTACGAGTTGTATCGCTCAGCTAATAAAACTGCTGAGATATTGAAATTTAAACCAATTTGATCTAATTTAGACTAAATTAAGCTTTTCTCTCGGGTTAAACTCCACTTCTTCACGCATTTTTTCATATAAGGTTTTAGCCTTATTATCGCTAACCGGCGGCAATACAACTTGCAGAACCACATAAAAATCACCTGCGGGTTTACCTGGCAAACCACGGCCTTTGATGCGCATTTTTTTACCGGTTTGTGAGTCTTCAGCAATTTTTAATCCGACCTTACCCTGTGGGGTCGGCACCTCAATTTTGGCGCCTAAAGCCGCTTCCCACGGGGCTAGGGGTAAGTTCATGAAAATATCCTTACCCTCTATTGTATATAAGTGGTGTTTTTTGAACTGCACCTCCAGTAATAAATCACCGTCCGGCCCTCCACCAGTTCCGGGGCTACCCTGGCCTGCCAGACGGATACTTTGTCCTTCGCGGATACCCTTGGGAATTTTTACATTCAAACGGCGCAGTTTTGCGACTGGTCTGCCATAGTCATCGTGCTCTGGAATTTGCAGGCTGAAGTTACGCGTGATGCCATCAATAGCATCTTCGATGTCGATGCTGACACGGGCACGGATATTTTCACCACGGGCGCTATAAGCCTGTTGCTGACCACCGTATTGTGCGCCGCCTCCGCCACCGAATAAGTCTTCAAAAAAGTTACTGAAACCCGAGGCGCCGCCGTGCCCACCACCAAAGCCAGTTTGCTGTTGCCAGCCCGAAGGTCGCTGAAATCCCTGTTGCCCAGCTTTCCAGTTCGCACCCAGTTGGTCATAGGCCGCGCGCTTTTCTTTATCCTTCAGAACTTCGTAGGCTTCACCGACTTCTTTGAATTTTTCCGTAGCGTCAGTTTCTTTGCTAACATCGGGATGATATTTACGCGCCAGTTTTCTGTAGGCTCGTTTAAGCTCATCCTGTGATGCGTGGCGTTCAATCCCTAAGATTTTGTAATAATCTTGATATTCCATTTGTTTCCCCTGAATCCCCATGGACACTGTGCACACGGAGGTTCTGATTAATTCCTACATACTAGTCTAAATGCGGGTTTTTAAGCGCTTTTTCAAGCGCAAAAGATAACTGATATTAACTCTTACATAGGCTACAGCAAACGCCTTATTGACAGGAGTTTATCGTATAATCGCAATATGTCGATATGGGTTATTGGTGATATTCAGGGCTGCTATGGAACATTTTCGCGGCTACTGGAAAAAATTCAGTTTGATCCGGCCGCCGATCAGCTTTGGCTCACCGGCGACCTGGTTAACCGCGGCGGTCAGTCGCTGGAAACTTTGCGTCTTATACATAGCCTGCGCCCGGTAATTACCAGCGTACTCGGTAATCACGACATCCACCTTCTGGCCCAAGACTTTAAATTTCCACACGGCGGCTCTGGCAATAAAGAATTTGAGGCTATCTTTAAAGCCCATGATCGGGAACAGCTAATCCAGTGGTTAAACCAACGCCCGCTGTTGTTTCAGGACAAAGCCAGCAAGCATCTTTTAGTACATGCCGGCCTGCTACCGCGCTGGAAAGTTAGAGAAGCACTGAAAATGGCGAGGGAAGTTGAGTCCCTACTGCAGAGCAAAAAGCGTGCAAAGTATTTTGCTAAAGTCTATGCTCGGCATTCCAGCGGCTTAGTACCCAAGCTCGGAACCTGGCGGCGAATGCGCTTGGCAACCAGTGTATTTACCCGTATGCGCTTTGCCAATGCTAGAGGCCAACTGGATTTAAAGTCTTCGGGTCCACCCGGTTCACAGAAAAAAGGGTTTAAACCCTGGTTCGAAGCAAAAACCCGGCGCAAGAAAAAGTGGACTGTGTTATTCGGGCACTGGGCCGCACTGGGTTTGTATCAAGGCAATGGGATCGTTTGTTTAGACAGCGGTTGCGTCTGGGGCGGAAAACTCACTGCCATGCGCTTGGAAGACCGACATATTGTGCAGGTAAAGCGCAAAAAGTCTTGTCTTAAATACTCTGCCTGATACTTAGCCGAGCACTATAGACACAGAAACAAAAAAGCTTTGTACTTCCGAACTTTGAGCCGGTTCTCATTGAGAATTGTACTGTCTGTCAGGAGATCCCAGCTCGTCACCGATATTGACTAGAAAACAACCAAGCCTGCCTCTCTATAAACCCCAGACTAAATTACTTGCTATAAAACCGGACATATTATGTGCTACTAACATATGGGACAAGGCTCTTCGACAAGATGCTGGGATTAATGTAGGATGATTCCTATGATGTGCATGTCTAGGCGTTGTAGGCGTTGCTTGTAGGTGATTTGAGCTAAGCTTAATAATCGGAGTTTTTTCCATTTTTACATTCAACCAGAGGGCACTAATATGAAACAGTCATATAAGAACCTAAAAATTCATTCCTTGTGGTTTGGTAATCTGTGGGGGGTGTTGTTTTTTATAGGTCTAATTTACGCATCCAATGTTTATGCTCAACCATCGCCTGGGAGCCTTTTGGCAACAAGCTCGGTAACCATCAATGGAGAACCATGGACATTTCGTACACCGCCGCCTCCTGTATCCGAGCGGGAGGTTATTGCTTCCCATCCTCGGCTACTTCTGACTCAAGCTAATTTAGAAGGAATACGCCAGAAACTTGCTGATCCTGTTTATGCCGACGATATGGACACATTACGGACTAGGGCCGATGCTGGAGGTGCAATAGAAAATGCGCTTTTGTATATGCTCGAAGGGAGTACTAGCAGAGGAAATGTGGCCAAGAATTATCTTTTGGCAGGGTTTTACGGCAATGTTTCTGGTCTTGACAAGGGTGGTAAATGGTTAGAGCCTGTTTTTATCTTTGATTGGATTTTCACCCTGCTTACCGATTCAGAGAAAGCCACTATTTTTGAAAATATTAAAGTAAATTTTGACTATGATCTTGAGACTGTCGCTCCTAGAGATTGGTCATTATTTTGGGCTAAATCATGGGGTAACGACCGTGGGTTTTATTATCCCCTCCTGGCATTGACGATGTATGGGGCTGGGATTGACGATGCATGGGCACAAGAAGTTTTAGATCTGGCGTACGATGAGAGTCCCCTTGTCTTTGGACCATACGGGGCTACAAACGGTGCTGGTTTTCTGGATATGATGGCCTCAATCTCTCTTGATGACGGGGGCGGATATCAGGCAGGGTCTGATGGGTTCCTGGGAGAGAATTACTATCATTATTTCCTTTATGCTTTTATGCCACTGGGAGCATGGGAAACTGCCACTGGTGAACCCATGTGGTCACGAAGCGATTTCTTTAGAAAACTGCCGTCCCACTGGGAATACCAAAGAGGTAAAATCCCCCGTAGTTTAGGGATTGCTATGCCTGAAATTTTAACCGGTGCATACAAGGAGATTGATCCTGACACGGCTGCCCTTGCACGCTGGCAAGTTAATAAATGGGGAAGAAGCCAATATGTCTTAACCTATCGATTAATCCTTGGCGATTTACGCGTCATCCCCGCATCACCACAAGAACTGGGTATGCCAACAGCAAAATACATAAAAGGGTCAGATTGGTTTGTGAGTACTAGAAGTTGGGATGAAAATGCGCTTACTGTGACCGCTCTTTCCCAATATTTAGATACAGGACGCTTTGAACCAGGAAGTGGACTTTTTGCAATATATAGGGGGGATGAGCCATTAGCTGTTCCGGCAGACCCAAATAAGGAATGGATAACAGAAGGTTTTTACTCCGGAATGTGGATATATGACCCCAATGATGTTCGTGGGACATGGTTTAATGAAATAACCTACCAAGATGGGCCACGCGCTTATGATGCCTACACAGCGGTGAGTAACCCCATATATTTTCCAGGAGGCCCTGATAATATAATAATTAATGACACTTATCGCGGTATTAGTACAGAGTACGGCCAGCGATTAAAAGCGCCGGGCGTGCGAACGGCAAGGCAAACTATTGTTCATATTTTGGATGCAAACAGAGATTTTGTCGTTGTATATAATTATACCGACATTCCAGATAATTTAAGACGCGCATGGTCTATGCGACTGGCGGTCCCTCCAACCATAAGTGGCAACGGATACTCAATCCCTGGCATGAACACAACTATCGTAGCCCCTCTAAATCACACCTTTGACTGGGTGGGTGGATCAGGGAATGAGTTTAGAAGCCCATCCCCTCAAAACGAATGGTATGGAAACAACAAAGCGGGAAACACAGCCGGCTATTCGGCCACTAACCCCGGCAAGGTAAAACGCTATGGCTTGGGTAACCTCTTCGTAAAACCAAACGATGACACACCAGACCAACTAGAGTTCTTGGTTGTTATCGATGTAAGTACTCAAGCTCCAGTAGAAGTAAGCCGAATCTCTGACAGAGAAGTAGTCTTTGGGAACTGGAGAGTGTTATTTACAAAAGACGGCGATTTCACTGTTACGGCTGAGGACGGTTGTTGTATTAACTTGATATTTGCCGATGACTTTGAATAACTAGTTGTAAAAACTCGTAGAGAGCTTGTGATTAGAATAATAGAAATTGGAGAAAAAATAATGACGCGATTACACACCTTTTGGATAGGATTCTTGTTTTTCCTGGGGCTAATGAGTTCGTTCGGTGTTCAGGCTCAACCCACACTTTTAAACTCAACTTCTATCAACATCAATGGGGAGGTATGGACATTTAAAACCCCGCCCCCTCCTGAATCGCAACGACAGGTTATTGCTTCTCATCCGCGCTTATTTCTGACCCAGGCAAATTTACCCGGAATACGACAGAAACTTTCCGACCCTGTTTATGCTGATGATATGGTCGAATTGAGAAGTATTGCCGATGATCAAGATCCGACAGCCCAGGCTCCAATCGCCAACGCCTTCCTATATTTACTTGAAGGGGACATCAGCAGAGGAAATGCGGCTAAAAATTGGCTGTTATCGGGTTCTTTTGGTGATGTAGGGGGGTTTGATAAAGCAGCAGAGTGGGTAGAGCCTATTCTTGTTTTTGATTGGGTGTATCCCCTACTTTCCAGTGCAGAAAAAACAACTGCGTTCAATAATCTTAAATCAAATTTTGGATACAATCATCGAACGGCGAGTCCTCGGGACGCTTCACGCTACTGGAATGATGTATGGGCGAGACATCAGGAGCTGCACTACCCTATTTTGGCATTGGCCATTGCGGGGGATGGCATTGATGACACATGGGCACAGGAAGTTCTAGACCTAGTTTATAACGAAAGTCCGCTTGTCATGGGACCTTATGGACCAAACAGAGGTTCTGGTTTCCTTGATATGCTTGCTTCTATTTCTCTTGACGACGGTGGTGGTTCGCAGGTGGGGTCATATGAAAAATTAGGCGATGGTTATTATTCAATGTATCTTCACGCGATTTTACCTATGGCGGCATGGGAGACTGCGACCGGACAAGCCATGTGGTCACGAAGTGATTATTTTAGAAAATTGCCGGTCTATTGGGCTTATTTAAAGAACAGAACGCCAACCAATATAGGATCAGCAATGCCCGAAATCCTCACGGGTGTGTATAAAAACATTGATCCTGATGCAGCGGCTCTGGCTCGATGGCAGGTGAATCAATTTGGAAGATATAAGCGCATCTTAGTCTATCGCTTAATTTTGGGTGACCTGCGCATAACCCCTAAGTCCCCACTGGAACTTGGACTTCCAGTATCGAAATATCTTCGTGGAGGAGATGTTTTTGTGAGCTCAAGATCTTGGGAGGAAAATGCAGTGACGCTGACTGCGTATTCGAGATACTTGGATTCAGCTCGTTTTGAACCGGGAAGTGGACTTTTTGCAATATATAAGGGAGATGAGCCATTGGCTGTTGGTGCAGAGCCAAACAAAACGAGAGTCGATAATGGATATTATTCCGGGCTTTGGATCTATGAGTCTGGTGACGCCAAGGGTACGAGAGGTCAGGAATCAACTTATTGGGGATTAGGTCCCAGCCGAGCCTTTGATGCCTATACCGCTGCGAGTGACCCTGGATATTTTACTGGCGGTCCTGACAATATCGTAATCAATGACACTTATCGTGGCATTAGCACTGAATATGCAAAACTGCTAAAAGCCCCAGGTGTTATAACCGCACGACAAAGTATTGTTCATATTATGGATACAGATAGAGACTTTGTCGTTGTCTACAACTACACCGACATTCCCGATAATCTAAGACGCGCGTGGTCAATGCGACTGGCGGTAGATCCAAACATAAATGGGAATAGCTATTCAATTCCAGGTATGAACACAACTATTGTCGCTCCCCTAAATCACAGCTTTGACTGGGTGGGTGGTGTTAATGATGAGTTCAAAACACCATCACCGGAAAATGAATGGTATGGGAATAATAGATCTGGAAATGTTGCAGGCTTTGCATCTGACCCAAGTAAGGCAAAAGCCAATGGCATTGGTAACCTCTTTGTAAAACCAAACGATGACACACCCGACCAACTAGAGTTTTTGGTTGTTATCGATGTAAGTACCCAAACTCCAGTACAAGTAACCCGAATCTCTGACAGAGAAGTAGTTTTCGGAAACTGGAGAGTGGTATTTACAAAAGACGGAGATTTCACTGTTACGACTGTGGATGGTTGCTGTATTAACCTGATATTTGCCGACGACTTTGAATAGCCAGTTGTAACGGTAACACTAGGCATGCACATCCCTAGAACCCTCCTACACGAACTTCAGTATCGTGCCGGTGAGTTTCTACCGCTTCATAGGTGAAAATATGCTCTCAAAAGGAGTAAAACATGGCCTGCTTCAAATACAGTCTCAGACCAAATTACAGAAAGAAATGATACGCTGCCAGTTTAAGCAGACCAGCGCTGTAAATCAACAATATCGTAGCTCGAACTCACGCCATCATCTACCGCAACCGTCTTACGACTGATTTCCTGCCACTGCTCTGGTTGCCATTGCGGGAACCAGGTATCGGCTGGGTATTCACCCTCTACCAAGGTTAGCACCATGCGCTTTGCCAGCGGTAGTGCCTGGGTGTAGAGCATGCCGCCGCCGATAACCATTACCTCATTGCCCTTGGCTATCTTGAGCGCATTTTCCAAACTGGTAACTACATCACAACCGCTGGCCTGGTAGGTCTTCTGCCGGGTGATTACAATATTTTGTCTGCCGGGTAAGGCCCGACCTATGGATTCCCAGGTTTTCCGACCCATGATGATCGCTTTGCCCATGGTAGCCTGCTTAAAGTGCTGCAACTCACCCGGCAAGCGCCAGGGCATATCACCCTCAAAACCAATTCCGCGCTTGCGGTCCATGGCGGCAATCAGGGTAATAGTGGTGGTATTCATACTGCAATTGGCGCTCGAATTAATGGGTGGTATTGATAATCAAGCAGTTCGAAATCTTCATATTTAAACGCAAATAAATCACTGACATCAGGATTAATCTTCATTCTCGGCAAGGCATAAGGTTTGCGGCTGAGTTGTTCTTTGACTTGATCCATGTGATTGGAATAAATATGCACATCACCAAAGGTATGCACAAAATCACCCGCCTCAAGACCACTAACCTGAGCGATCATCATGGTAAGCAGCGCATAAGAGGCAATATTAAAGGGCACACCCAAAAACACATCCGCACTGCGTTGGTACAGCTGGCAGCTTAAACGGCCATCGTTTACATGAAACTGAAACATGGTATGACATGGTGGTAGGGCCTGCAGGCCACGGCCAGCATTTTCCTGTGGTGAAATACTTTCATCCGGCAACACGCCCGGGTTCCAAGCAGAAACAATATGTCGGCGGGAATGGGGTCGCTCACGCAAATCGCTTAAAAGGGTCTTGATTTGGTCAATATGCCGACCATCCTGAGTTTGCCAGTGGCGCCATTGAGCACCATAAACCGGTCCCAATTCACCTTTCTCGTCTGCCCAAGCATCCCAAATTTTAACCCCGTGGTCATTTAAGTATTGAATATTGGTATCACCGGTAAGGAACCAGAGCAATTCATAAATAATCGATTTTAAATGTATTTTTTTGGTGGTTACCAGCGGAAAACCCTGACTCAAGTCAAAGCGCATCTGATGGCCGAAAAGACTAACCGTACCGGTGCCGGTACGATCGTCTTTGCCGGACCCATGCTCAAGAATATTCTGTAACAGCGATAAATACGGCTGCATGTTTTACTTACCTGCTTTTTATAAATTGCGGTGAATCGGAACGATAGGCATACAGGATTAAAATAGCACCCGCAATTACCATCGGCAAGGATAATAACTGCCCCATCGTCAACCAGTCAAAGGCTATAAATTGTAGATGTTC
>JAKITK010000043.1 GCA_021648125.1 Lysobacterales bacterium | reverse complement strand
CCGCTGGATGAAGCAGTCGCTTGACGGCGGTTGCTCGATGAATTTGGTTTAACCCACCTGCAAGCCGCAGAAGCCGTGGGTCGCTCGCGTGCTGCAGTCAGCAATCTGCTGCGCCTGCTGGAGCTTGGCGATGAGGTCAAAAAACTGGTAGATGAACGCAAGCTCGATATGGGCCATGCGCGTGCCTTACTGGCATTGCCACTGGAAAAACAGTTGCCCGCCGCTCGCGATGTAGTCGCCCGTGAACTCACCGTGCGCCAGGCCGAACAATTAGTTAAACGCCTGCTGACCGGAGCCCCAAGCACGCCGCCAAAACGCCGGGTGAGTCCCGACATACAGCGCCTGCAAGACAAACTCACCGAGCAACTCGGTGCACGGGTACAAATCCAGCACCAGCCGAGCGGTCGTGGCAAGTTGATTATCCAGTACAACTCAACTGATGAGTTTGAAGGAATCCTTGATCACATCAACTGAGTAACTATCAGGTTTTTCAGGCGCTGCCCTATTAATCCGCTATTACCCCGGTAAAGTGAAGCGCATAATCTGGGCTATCATCTTGCGCCTCTACTTGGGGGTGTATAAGTAGTATAAACACCATATTGCCAGAAAAACCTGAAAACTTAAAGCACTGAGCGGCCGATAATCTTGACATCACCACCGCAGGCATTGCAGGTTTCGATATCAATACCAAATACACGTTTTAACCGCTTTGCCCAAGTCATGGCTGACTGGAACTCAGCAGGTGTTTGGTCCTTATCAAGTGACCGGGGCTGCTTGACTTTGCCCCGCTTTGCGGGTGTTACCTCAGCACGGTGTTTACTGTTGGGTGCAAACACTCCATGGAAGCGGGTTAGGTTAACTCTGGGTTTGGGAATCAAAGCAACCAGTCTGGAAATGAAATCTAACGGTTCAAAAATGACATGGGTTGTCCCGTTACGCCAAGGTGTTTTCAGTTCATAGCGTACTTGACCATTGCGGGTCATAGACAAGCGTTTGGCGGACACTGCTGGTCTTGCGATGTAACGGCACAGGCGTTCCAACTTATCGCGTTCATGTGCTCTGGTGGCAACCCCTGCATGCAGTGAAAATCCGGCAGCTTCACCCACTGAGTTTGAAAACGGATTATGTGATTCACAGTCAGGCAAAGTTTGTAGTGTAAAGAGCTTGCGCCCTTGCTGTGGCCCCACGGCAATGCGGTAGGTTATGGAGTGTCCGAACAGGTGATGCGATGGATCGTCATCAGGGGTTTCCACGGCCTGTGCGGAGAGGTAACTGTTGCCGGTATCTAATTCCAATAATCCCTTTCGTTCCAGGTAGCGGCCAACGCGGTGGGCAATAGTATGCGTTAGTTGATTGAGTTCATCCCCCGTTGGCGCCTTAACCCGACGAAAGCGTACTTTGATGCTCTGAGTAGGTTCAATGTAAACACCATCAAGAAACAGCATATGAAAATGTATGTTGAGATTAAGCGCCCCACCAAATCGCTGGATCAGGGTCACTGCACCGGTTTGTGCCATGGGTTTCGCAAAGCCCGCTTTATGCGCCAGGTGCGTGGAAATGGCGCGGTAGACGATACCCAGCGCACCAGTCATGGCTTTAGGGTTACTGGCAAATAGAAACCGCAGTGGGAACGGTACACTAAGCACCCACTGGCGCATAGGCTGATACGGGAGTATTTCATCTACCAGCAGCGCGGCACTATCGGCCATGCGTCGTGCGCCACAACTGGGGCAGAAGCCACGCCTCTTACAACTAAACGCTACCAATCTCTCATCACGGCAGGACTCACACCTGACCCTCAAAAAGCCATGTTCAAGTCTTCCACATTTTAGGTACTCATCGAATTCTTTTGTGATGTAGGCCGGTAAGTATCTACCCTGACGGGTAAGCTCAGCCTGAAACTCAGGCCAGTACTCCTGGACAATCTGGTAAAGCAAAGTCGTTTCGGGCCTGTGGCGAACGTATACCGCAGCGGGCTTTGGCCGTATCTTGCGGACTTGATGCGAGTGCAATCCCATGTTTCAACCAAATACATAAAGTATTCGCTTGTGGGCTTGTGTAGCACAATGGGCATATTCTCAAATCGTTGTGAGCAAAATGCGCTAATCAATGTCATATTTTTGCTGAGAATTAGCAGATTCACTAGAATTCTCTACCATCCCCCATCAAATTATTAGGATGCCCAGCAGAGAAAGTGTTTCCTTACCTTCTTTTGAGAAAAATGTGGCTTTAGATAAAAACCATTTTTCAAGTTCTCCACTTTTTGTCCAAAAATTATAGACTGTTTCTAAATCTGTGTTTACAAAAACACGTTTTGAAAATTGTGACCAATCAAAATTTTCCATAGTTTTTATTTATTTCGTTAAGTTTTTGAATTCTCAGGATTAATTTTTTGCTTGTTGCTAACGATTTGTATAAGAATAGTAGCCGATTTCGGAAGTAGTACTTTTCAATTTACTACTAATGTTGCTGCGGACTATAATGCTCATATTCACTACTATTTCGGCTATTATTTTTATACTTTGTTGTAACCAGTTTTTATTTTATTATTCTCAAGAATTTATCATAGGACATATTTCTTCCTGTTATAACTGTTGCAATTTTTTTATAATTCTTAAATATTTTTGGATATTTTATAATTCCAGATAAACCAACTATTCCAGATGGTTCAACATAATATTTATGGTTTTTCATTGTCCATTTAACAGTGTTTTTTATTTCCTCTTCACTTACAATCAGAAAATCTTCAACAAATTCATTTATATAATCCCAAGTAATTGTATCTTTTTCAACTTCTGCACCAATACCTTCTGCTATAGATGGTTTTAAAATAAAATTTTCAGGATATTTTTTTGATTTAAACCAATTAGCTATAAAAGGAGCGTTTTCTTGCTGGACTCCATATATTTTTATGTTTGGATTTATAGCCTTTAATGAAACTCGAGAAACTCGAGGAGAAACTCGAGGACAGGCGCCCGGTAGAACCATTCCCGTTTTTGCCACGAGAGAAAGTTGATATTTGCTGACAAGAAACCGAGTAACTTGACTTAAAAAAATGAAACTCGAGGACAGGCGCCCGGTAGAACCATTCCCGTTTTTGCCACGAGAGAAAGTTGATATTTGCTGACAAGAAACCGAGTAACTTGACTTAAAAATGCGAATTTATGTCGATACCCTAAACACACTCGCCGACCCGCGCGAAGGCCAGCCCCTGCAGGTCACTGATGCTTTGGGCCGCATTACGCGCTTTGAGTACGACCCGTTTGGGCGTGAACAGGAGCGTTTTTACCCGAATACCGCAACCACGCCACAAAACCAACTAGGCAATCATTACGCCCCACGTATTAGCACGCGCTACCGCAAGATCGCTGCATCGGGGAGTGATCCAAGTGGGGCTTATACCATTAGCGCCTATCCAGATGGTGCCCCGGCACAGGTTGAAACCCGCGACCACCTTAACCGTGCGCTGAAAACCCAAACCGAAGGCTTTGATGGCCAGATTATCACTGAGACCCGCTACAACGCCCGCGGTCAGCTGGCGAGTCAAACCGCGCCGCGTTATGCCGGTGATACGGTGTATACCAGCAGCTTTAGCTATGATGCTCTCGGGCGGATGATAACTAAGGCAGAGCTGCGGGTTTCGAATATAGGTGCCGGCGGGATAATCTCCGTTTTCATCAGAAAAAACGCCCTCCAGAACAAAAATCTCTTCGCCATTGGGATGGGAGTGTGCAGGAAAGTAAGAGCCTGGCTCGAACTTTACAAAACTTGTAACATGACCCGACTCCTCAGCACTGCGTTCGAGGTGTACGTGAGAAACACCATCGGCAGGGCTCATTACCCACCTCTGGTCATCAGGGCGTAAACAAACAGGTTTTGAAAAACCCATGTTTAAGTTGTGTGGTTTGTTTGCGGTCTTATTCATGGAGTTAAACTCGTAAGGTAAAGATTTCCAGGGTGGCAGTATTGCCATAACGGGTAAACACTTGGTTTTGTTGATTGTAATGAAACTAAATGCTTTCGCACAGAAACTATTATGTGGGTATTGGTTTTAAGTAATTTTGACACTCTTTAGGGGATCTCAAACGAATAATATCAATCGCTTGATATTCAGGGTTCTTATTTAGCAATGAATATTTAATTTTATTTTTATGATAGTTTTTTAATGTCCATAAAATAATTGAATCTTTTGAGAAAAGCTTTTTGAAGCTTTCTCTATTATTAGTATCGGGCCAAAGCTCTTCCTTTGTTAATATCCTTGATATGGCACGCTTTAAAGCTTGAAATAGAGTTCTGGTAAAACTGAAATCAATCCATATGATAGTGTCAACTTGTTTCCATTTAATGGGAATTGTACGGGTATAATTACCGTCCAATACCCAGCTATCAAGCATTAAACTTTCTTCTAGTTTATTGGCTCTTCCCCTGATCGAGTGGGTAGGCAAAATAAATCACCGCGAAGCGGCTCCGTCCTTGACAGGCGGAATACACGCCAAAAGATGGTCGGCATAAGGGATTGGGGTCTCTTATGGATACTGGAAATCATCTGCAGGCCGCATAAGTAATGGGCATCCACAGGATTCTAATCAGACTGCCCCAATCCCTTCATGGCTACCGAGTATCTGGCGTGTATTCCGCCTGTCAAGGATGATTTGTCTCATTTTTAACTGTGCCTACCCACTCGATCAGGGGAAGAGCCAGTTTATTAAAGAACTCATCATCACTAGGCCAGTACCAATTCTTTCCCCAAAATATTGCATCCATCTCAATATATGGATAATCGAGTTTTTTGGATAGCGCTTTAGCAAATGTGCTTTTGCCGCTACCACTAGTACCTATAATGTTGATTTTTTTCATGCTTCAGAACACATAATATTTAAACCAACATGCTCGACTTTCGGAATGCGGGTTTTCAGGTGTAAGAATAGTATTGGATCTCATCGAAAATACTGCCGTAAGGAGTCAGCGGTTTGCCGTTTAAAATCGGTAATAGCTTCATGATTGAACTTGTTTGGGGTTTTCCCTTGTTCCAATCGAGCAATATGTGGTGGACCAAAACCCCAATCACTTCCCGGGCGCCTCGGAACAACATGAAGGTGAAAGTGTGGCACTTCCTGTCCGCTACCACTACCATTATTTTGATACAAGAGCACTCCATCGGGAGAAAACTCACTAACCATTGCCTGTGTGATTCGCTTAGCAGCGGCCATTATTGCAGTTTCCTCTTTTTGGGTTAGATCCAGAAGAGTTGGTGCGTGACGGACTGGTAAAACAATACACTGGCCTTGTTCAAACTGTCGGCCATTGAGCATTGTCACTGTTAAACTGTTGTGTTCAATAACGCTCCATTGTTTCGACTTTCTCTCAGTAATTTCGCAGAAGTAACAAGGGTTCATCTTTGGTAAAGGAAAGCTCATAAAACACTCCATTAGCAGATAGTTGTTGCTTATGTCACGCTAGCCGTAATTAACTCTTGGCAGCCTATGCTATGCGTTTATTGAATTGTTGTTTTCTCGATTAAGTTTAATTATTTATCTGAGCTATAAATATTCTTACGACCAGAGTTTAATACTAAATGTGCATCAATTTCAACAGACAATAAACCAGATTCAACCGAAATTTCTAAAATGCCACCATCATGAAGTCTAGCTGAAAGTAAAACGGTTTTTGCAAAAACAAAGAAACTGGTGTCTTTATCACGAAAATCACCATCTATATATAGTTTTATACCGCCAAACCAAGAGTTCGCGATTCTAATAGCATGATTGTTTACATTAAATTTCCATTCTTTTCTCATTTCGTACTCCTAAATCTGTAAAACCACATAATGGATTTAATCAACAAACGGATTATTGCTCATTTGAGCTTTACTGTTAAACATGTGTCTATTTAGATAAACTGCAAGTATTAAAAACCAGGCATAAATAGTTATTTCAGTAAAGCGCTGAATTAATCCAACAAACTTTGATTCAGGATCAAAGCTAAACAATAAAACAAATGCCAAAACCCCTAAAACCCAACCAGAATGGTGAACAAGCTTAGCATTTGGCCACTTTTTTGATTCAATGGCTAATACTATTATGCCAATAATACCAAATAAATACGCTATCATGCCAAAGCTCATATGCAGATTATGCGAAATACTCGCCTCGTCAGGTTTACAACCAAAATCACAGGGAAACACCGCCGCAATGATAAGCGCAATTGCATAGATTGCGATGCTGGTCATACCTAAAATCATAAGTCTAGATTTGGGTAATATTGAGCTTGCCAAGAAGATAAAAAGGAGTATAAAAATCTCTGTCGGAACAAACCCCAAATAATTCACAAGAGCCCCATAGGGTGCACCCGTTGCGCCTAGTTCGCTAATAAATTGGGAAGAATGACTGTAATTAGGGTAGGTGAGACCGCCTAATAGAACGGTAAGGAAAAGCCAAATAAAGCTTAGCAAAGGAAGCCTTATAATCAAAAATCGTTTTTTCATATAGTTTCTCCTGAATATCTGCCGGCTAAGAAATAACTTTCATGGTGGGTGGTGTACTAAAGATCAACTCTATCGTTTTTAGGCGCGCTTTTCCACTCTCCAGGGTGGGTTTAAACGGGCTTCACCAGCCCAATACAACTTAATTTTGTTTCCCGACGGGTCGCTGAGAGTTGCTTCACGCCATAAATAACTCTGATCTGTAGGGTCTTGTTCGAATTTAATACCTTTTAATTTTAAATCATCAACCCACTGATTAAGATTTTCACTCTCAAAGTAGATGATTGAACCATTTTCAAAAGATGACCCGGTCAGTAAAAGCGAAAATGTAGAACCTCCATCAGGGCATTCGAACCGAGCATAATGGGGTGAATCAACAATCTGTGTGAAACCTAAGATCAGATAGAACCTGGTCGCTTTTTCCATATCATTAACTGGAAGTGTAAATTGGTTAGAAAGTGCTGTGTCTTATGGTTGGAGTTTGGGAAAGAACAAAAGACCCCAATTAAATCCGATGCCGCTTTACTGAATTTTCTTTGGCCAGCGCCTTGAGGAATGTAACACGCGCAGGATTTCAATTCTATTATCTCGAACCCGATACGGCAAAATAAACGGGGTTCGATTTACTACTAGCTCCTTTGTGTTTGGTACTCTCCCTGGTCTTCCAATACGAGGTTGTTCGCTTAACAAAGAAACCGTATCTTTGATTCTCTGTACTATCTGTTGAGCAGCCTGGGGGTTTTCTTGTGTGATGTAATCTTTTGTTGACTTCAAATCCCAAATAGCTCTTTTAAACCAGATAACCCTCATCATAATGGGGGCTGGCTCTCATGGTTAGTTCCCCAAGTTTCCATCCAGGCCATGACAGTATCATTATCAACAAATTGATCTGGGCTGGCTGTATCGGCATCAGCTACGGCCTCTTTAATTTCCTGTACCTGCCATTCATTATTCTCCAAAAATAACTTTAGTGCTTGCGTAGTTAGGTACGCCTTTGAGCGGTCGGTTGCCCCTGCTAAATTTGAAAGGCGGCCATTGGTTTCATCATCAAGGCGAAGTGTTATAGTTGTGCTCATTATGATTCTCCTGCGTTCACTTGCATTCAGTATAGCACCACCATCGGAAGAATAGGGAAGAACACTCCTCTATATCTGATACTAAAGTCTATAGTTGATTCTTGGGGGTCAGCTGTATAATTAATCGTAATGTAGCAATAAATTTGGTGAGCTGAGACCAAGAGCGCAACATTTAGGCTACGCGAAAAAATCAAGCGCTAACGGAAAGGTTTATAGGCGACATTTAATAGGTTTAAGCCCATTAAATATATCGGTGAAATTTATTAGTAGATGGGTAGAAAATTTTAACCAGTTTAAGTTAAGTCAATTTTAAAAAATGGGAGAGTCAGTGTCATGTTTAAAAATATCACCATATTGGTGTTCTGCACATTAATAGTTCAAAATTCAGCAGTTGCGCAGGATGTCGATGAAAAGGACGGTGCAATTGACAGTACGCAAGAGCAACAGGTAGAAAATAATTCTACAGATAGTCAGAATGAAACCGGAACCACAAATTCAAACGAAACGGATGGAGGTAGCGTGGAGATGGCACCTCTGATGGTTACCGGTAGTCGCATTCAAGCCGCAAACATCGTTTCAATAATACCAACCCAAACAATAGGGCAGTTAGAAATTGCGTCTTCGGGCTCGATTGACTTAGGTGAGATTCTTGAGGAAATACCGGGTGTATATTTAGGTGTTTCTCCGGCAGGCTCTTTGCTGAGTACAGTAAATGCAGGTCTAAGTGTAATTAGTTTGCGCGGTTTGGGAACCACTAGAACACTAACTTTAATTAACGGCCGCCGTGCAGTATCTAATAGTGGTTTTGCGCAACGAGTTGATACTGCAACCATTCCGTCTGGATTTGTTGATTATATCGACATTACTACAGGTGGTGCTTCTGCAGCTTACGGTTCAGATGCTATTGCTGGGGTAGCCAATATTATTCTGAAAAATGATTTTGTTGGCTTCAAGTTTGGAAGCCGGTATGAGGACAGTGATGAAGGCGGTCGTGAGACAACTTCGGCTAATGTCATCTGGGGTACAGATTTTTCAGACTCAAGAGGCAACATTATGATTGGTGCTACTTGGGAAGCTAAAAATGAACTAAAGGCAACCGATAGAGCCTATGCAGCAAGCACGCTTGAAATTGACCTGGAGACGGGTGAGTTCTCCCCAAACCTTTCCAGCTTTCTTCCAGGTGGGCGGTTTGAAAATGGTGATGCTTGGAATATTGATGGTGTCTGGCAGAATGATCAGCCCGGTTATTGTATAGATGATGGCAGAGTACCCGCGTGTGATGACTATCAAGAGGCATTAGATGGTTATGACTTTAGGCCGCTTAGTTTGCTGTTCCCTGAACGCGACCGCTTTTCAATGATGATGAATGGTAAATTTGACCTGACCGACACCGTGACTGCCTCGGCGATGGTGAATTATTCCGAAACTGATACCAGAACCTCGCGGGCATCGGCAATAAGTAATGATGCAAGTACTTTTGGTCCTTTTGATAACCTGCAAAGAATTGGTGATATTAACCCCAATAACCCGTTTATACCTCCTGCCGTATTAGAAACGCTGAGTGGTACGGTAGATTGGCGTAGGCGCTTCACTGAACTGGGTCCTCGTGAGACCATATCAAACAGAAAAACCACCCGGCTTTCGCTTTCTCTGGATGGAGCATTTAATTACAATTGGAGATGGAGTGGTAATGTTGGTTATGGTGTTTACAAGCATGATCAAAACAAAGTCAATGAAGTCAATCGTCAGAACATTCAGTTTGCTTTAGATGTGGAAGACGATCCAACAAACCCAGGCGGCTATCGATGCGTAAATGAAGGCGCTCGTGGTAATGGTTGTGTGCCATTAAATGTATTTGGTGTGGGTAGTATTACACCGGAGGCAGCGGATTATATTCGTCATACTGTACTTGTTGATCAAAAGCTCACCCAAACAACGGCAAGTCTTGTGGTAAATGGTAGCCTTTGGGAGCTCCCCGCAGGGCCACTGAGCTCTGCTTTTGGTGTTGACTATAGAAGAGAAACTCAGGTTGCTATAGGCGACCCAATAACCAATGCTGGATTAACCTCAAGTAGCAGTTTGTTAGATGTAGACGCGAGCTTTGATGTAGCGGAAGCCTTTGCGGAAGTAGCGATACCCGTATTAGCCGACAAAACAGGGGTTCATGCGCTTGATTTGAGCGCTGCTTTAAGGCTTGCAAATTATAGTACTATAGGAACTGTGTCCAGTTGGAATTTTGGTATATCTTATGCGCCTATCGAAGACCTTAGATTCCGCGCCCAAATATCACAAGCACAAAGAGCGCCTAATATTACTGAATTATTTTCGGCTTTAAGAAGTGATTTTGATTCTTTTAATGATCCCTGTGATGGAGTAACTGCAAGCACAACAGGTACAGTTGCCGAAAACTGCAGGATGAACCCGGGAATAGCTGGCATTATCGCTTCAGAAGGAGAGTTTATACAGCTAGGCACTCAAATATTTGGGCCATCAATGGGAAATGTAAATTTACAGGAAGAAACGGCTGACACTGTAACTTATGGCTTTGTATTCACCCCGCAGGCAATTAGTGGTTTCTCACTTATTGTGGATTATTACAAAATTGAAATTGAAGATGTTATTGGATCTGTCGCTAGCCAGTTAGCAGGTGATTTGTGTTATAACGACGGTAGCACCTTTTCAACCAATAGGTTTTGTTCAAGTATTACCCGAGATGCTGATGGCCAGGTTAACAGAATCGTAAATCAACGTGAAAACCTAAACAGCCGTATTGCTGAAGGTGTTGATGTAAGTGTTTTATATGACTTTAACTTCCCAGGTATACCAGGTGACTTCAAATCGAGCTTTATTTATTCACACATAATTACTCATGAAATCACATTTAATGGGCCGGATGGTGAAGAGTTAAATGATCTTGCTGGGCAAGTTGGAAGGCCAGAAGAGGAATATCGGTTTAAATTGAGGTGGGATAATAATAATTATGCCATTCAATATAAACTAAAATATACAGGCAGTGTTAGAGATGACAATGACCCTAGACCTGAAGATATCTTTGGTTTTATCACATTTGCCCCCGCCCTTGTGCATGATATCTATGTTAGCTATTCCTTCGACGATAGCTTCCCAATTCGAATATTCGGTGGCATTAATAATATAACCAACGAACACGGTCCTTACTTGCCCGATGGTTATGCCTCAGGATCAAACTGGAATGTTAACTCAAATTACGATAGAGTTGGGCGTAGATTCTATATGGGCTTTGATTTCAAATGGTGATAGGCGTAGTAATTTAATTAGAATTGATATAATCAATTCAGAATAAAAACCTGCTGCTGTTTTTTTAATTTGTATTTCGGCCAAGAGACTACAATGAAATGTAGTCTCTTGGCCGAAATTTTTAAGAATAGAGTGGTGCTATTACAACTTAGAAGTGTCTGCTAAAAAGCTGCACGGTTCCGGTTCCCCAATGAAAGCCCGACTTGGGGGTCGGCAAAACGGAGCTTGCTTTAAGGCAGCACTAACTCCCTAAAACCTGTCATGCCGAGCTACGACCAGGTACTCCTGACAAATTACACGGCGTCCATATTATATGTCCTATGGGTGGCGTACAGCTTTTGGTGAGCGTGAAAATATGAAAAAAATCAAACAGTCTTTTTGTATTCTGTTTTTGTATTTGTGCGGTTTAGACGCCTATGCCTTGCCAACCAAGGACTACTTTCCAAATAATACATCTTTTTCAGCCGATATACCGCTCCCTGAGAATTTTGATAACGCCGATCGGGATCATAATGAGTCTTGGCCATCTGGGCGTACCAATCATTATTGGTTTGACCTAAATCGGGACTGGATATTTACTGTACACCCAGAATCGCGCGCTCGCATCAAAGCCTATCAGAAATGGCGGCCTCATATTTTGGGCGATTACCACGAAATGGGAGGCGATAAAAGAAGCTATTTTTTTCAGCCAGGCCACCCCAAGCGCACCCACCCTTTAACCAGTAAAGCTAATCAGAGCCTTACTTTGGAGCTGGCTAGATTTCACGCTGAGGCACTTGATGCCAAGTCTCAACCGTATTACACAGAAGAGCAGTTTGATGATTTTTATTACGGTAAAGGTTCAGCCTACCCAGATGCCGCAGGTAATATAGGCCTATTGTTTGAACAAAGTGCAGTGCGTGGCCATTTCCGCAACCTTGGCGGCGAGAAAACGCGGTTTTCAGATGCCGTTGGCAACCAATTGACCACCTCATTATCTTTATTGCGTGGTGCTGATGCAAACCGAGCAATTAGTTAAGCGCCTGCTGACCGGAGCCCCAAACGCCGGGTAAGCCCTGACATACAACGGCTTCAAGACAAACTCACCGAACAACTCGGTGCGCGGGTACAAATCCAGCACCAGCCGAATGGCCGTGGAAAACTGATTATTCAGTACAACTCAGCTGATGAATTTGAAGGAATCCTTGATCACATCAAATGAGTGAATTTTAGGGGGTTTGCAGGCACTGATAAATTGGGGGGTTCTCAGGCAGAGTCTCCTCATATACAAACTTCTGGAATGTGCAAAGTAATTACATTATAATTACATGCACTGCTAAGGTTTAGAGGATAAGAAAATGGTTCATTTAGTTAAAATTGGGAACTCTCAAGGTATTAGAATCCCCAAGCCTTTAGCTGAACAAGCTAAGCTCGAAGGGAAAGAGCTCAAGTTACAACTGGTTAACAAGGGTTTGCTTATTACGCCCGTAGTAGAAGCCAGGGATGGGTGGAAAGAAGCAATCGAGGGTCTGATAGCGACTCAAGGCCAGCAACCAGTCGATAGTGAGTGGCTCGATGCCTCCTTAATTTCGGATGCCAAGCTGGAATGGTGATGGTAAAACGGTTTGATGTATGGCTGGTTGGTCTCAACCCGACAAAGGGGCGAGAAATTAATAAAACCCGACCGTGTATTGTTATTTCCCCCAATGAAATGTCTGCACTGTCTACAGTAATTATGGCTCCAATGACGAGCAAGGGTTTTGAGTTTCCTTGCCGGATTAAGTGCAGGTTCAAGGGGAAAAGTGGGTTAATTCTACTTGACCAAATTAGAGCTGTAGATAAATCCAGGTTAATAAAGCCACTGGGAACAATTAGCGCTAAAGTGCAGCTGGAAATTTGCTCCTGTTTACAAGAAATGTTTGAGCGTTAAAGTAGCCCCTTTTTTCTGCCTATTTCCTAATTGCTGTCAAAGGTCTACCATTCAGAACAGGCACTCATTTAGTGCTCTATACGGGTTCTTGTATCTGGCCTGTAACAGCTCATAAGCTTCACTTATCTTGATTTTTTAGCACTTGTGCTAGTTGTAATTCAAGTATCTTAACTTCACGAATGATCCGATTTTTGCCAAGTTCAGACCAATACCACATTTTACTTACTTGAGTGATTATTACCGTAACTATAATCACAGTGCCCCAAGCTAATAGTGGCTTCATTTCTGTTTCAAAATAAAACTGATATATGGCATAGAATGTAATGAATGCAGAAATAGCGGCTATAAACATAGCTATGACGTACATCCAAGCCATTCTGCCTTTAAACCCAGCACTCATTTGTTTAAATGGGTTGGCATCAGTATTGTCATTTTCGGCTATGATTTCTGTGTATTCGGCGCTTAATGCTTGTTTTATTTTATCGTCTATGGAAGTCATAATTTTTCTCCAAAAAGTTGTTTTAATTGATTACGGGCATCAAATAATAATGATTTGATCGTACCCGCAGGTTTTTGTAAAATTTCAGCGATTTCCAAAATACTAAAACCATCGTAATAAAATAGTTGAATGATGTTTCTTTGTTTATGCGGCAGCTGTTTAATTGCGCGCATCATGTCTCGCTGATCTTCACTTTTAACGGAAGCAACTAATTCATCAGTTGCCTCAATGCTGCTGTCATTCCTATATTTCTGGTTTTTACGAATCATATCGAGACACTTGTTACGGGTGATTTGATAAATCCACGCATGAAACTTTTTATGATCTTTAAGTTTTCCTAGGCCCTTAACAATCGCCATTAGTGCATCTTGAACAGCGTCTTGCGCCAAGGACTCATCTTTTAACATTGATGTCGCAAAGGTCAATAAGCTAGGTTGAATAAGTGTGAGCACTTGATGAAGAGATGTTTCATCTTCTTTTAACAATAAATATTCAATGTAAATTTTATTGATCATACTTATAAGACGATACTACATCTCAAACGGTTGGAAAATAGTGGGTATAGTTTATTTTCTAGGCTTTTATTGTTGAAAAAACTGCACAAGTAGCTGTGAATACTCAGCTGAATTGGTGAGGCTGTTATGGTTGGTATTTTTTAAATAGTGGCTTTGTTTATTGGGTAAAACCTGCAAAAGTTTGTTGCTGTGTTCAAGCGGTACAATTTGATCGTTTTCAGCAATAAACACCAAAACCTCAGTCTTGATCTGTTTTGCGTATTGCATCGAGTCAAATTTATTTTTAACAATCCAACTTACAGGGAAAAAAGGAAATTTCTGTTGGGCAAGCGATGTAATGCTGTCAAATGGTGTTATCAACACCAGTTTAAATATTTCTCTTTGTGAGGCTAAATAAGTGGCAACTCCAGAACCAAGACTTTTGCCAATGATTGATATCTTTTGATGTTGCGATTTAAGCTGGTCATAAATATGTAGTGCATCGGAGAAAAAAGCCTGCTCTGATGGTTCGCCTGTGCTTCCCCCATAACCGCGATAATTCATCAGGTAGACGGTTTTATTTGGAAAAATTTGCCGATAAAAATCTGCCAGCATGCCAACGGCTTCAGCATTGCCCGCAAAATAAATGATGGCATCGTCCAAGCCTGGGTTTAAAACAAATGCTTTGATGATTTGGTTTTGGTTGGTAAAGCTTTGAACCCTAACATCAGCAATAATCAGCTCTTCGGTAGGATAAAACAGCAAGCTGTCCTGTTTAATGTACAAAAACAGGCCAAAACCAACATAAAAAATGATCAGATAAAGTAAAATTCTTTTAAACATAAACTACATTATAGGATCTTAGGCATGGGGATAATATGAAAACAGTATTCATTACCGGAGCTAACCGAGGTATTGGTTTGGAAATGGCAAAACAGTTCAGCCAAAAAGGCGTACAGGTTATTGCTGCCTGCAGGAATTCTAGTCCAGAATTAGACCAATTGAATATTCAGGTTGAAACGCACTATGATGTGGCTGATGCAGATTCTGTCAGGCAATTAGCCGAAAAATTCAAGCAGCAAAAAATTGATATTTTGATAAATAATGCCGGAATATTAGACAGCATGGGTTTGGGCGACCTGAATTATGATTCGATGCGTCGCCAGTTCGAAATAAACGCATTGGGGCCTTTGCGGGTGAGTCAAAGTTTTTTGCCCAATTTAGACAAGGGTTCAAAAATTGTCATCATTACCAGCCGGATGGGCTCGATGCAAGATAATACATCAGGTGGTCAATATGGTTATCGAATGAGTAAAGCGGCCGTCAATATGGTTGGGCGCAGTTTGGCAGAAGATTTAAAGCAAAAAGAAATTGCAGTGGCTTTATTGCACCCAGGTTATGTCAGAACCGAGATGACTGCCGGCAATGGTCTGATCAACGCTGATGAATCTGCACGAGGTCTGATTCAAAGAATCGATGAGTTAAACATGCACAACACGGGCGGTTTTTGGCATACAGACGGAACCAAATTGCCTTGGTGATAAACAAGCGTGTTGTCACCAAGCTTGCCTATAGAAATATTTATGCCTTCTGCATTGCCCCTAAATAGGTCTAACTGTTATTATTTATTAAAAAAGAATAGGCGGACAGACCCGAATTAAACCTTCTCTATTTCTGTCCTATACTTCCACTATTTCCACAAACTAGGGGATTTCAAAAGGTTACTTGATGGGATGGGCAAATGACCCTTATGACACCAATATCGAGTGGCTACTTGATAGGTTTACCATATCGGAGACTTCTTTAATTGCCAAGCAATGGATTCGATTATAACTAACAAAAACATGTGAGAAAAACCATGAAAACTTCAGTCGTAAAAATATCAGTAGTATTGCAGCTTTTCTTTTTGCTAGCAACAGCAAACCTATCAGCACAAGTAAAAGTCGCTTGCGTAGGGAATAGCATAACTTCCGGGCCCTCGTCAGACTCCTATCCGGCGCAATTACAAACCCTCCTAGATTCCACTTGTGGAGTAGGTGTTGTTGAGGTCCAAAATTTTGGTCACTCGGCTAGAACCATGGTTAAAGGCCACCCTACTAGGTCATACTGGGATTCTCCAAGATATACTGCCGCTAAAAACTTCAACCCTGATATATCCATCATCCTCTTAGGAACTAATGATGCAAGAACAAGTATATGGGATATCTATAGTGATGACTTTTCCCCTGATTATTTAGATATGATAGACGAATTTAAGGCAGTCAATCCGAATATGGAGTTTCTTTTAGGATACCCTACACCTATTTTTACTTTTACAGATTGGAACGACAATGTTGTCAACGGGGTGATTCCCAGGGTCGATACTGCTTTAGGTGAAGCCAATACACAGCTTATTGACTTTAATACACCATTTCTAGGTTCAATGAGTTTATTTCCTGACAATGTTCATCCCAATATTGCTGGGTACGGCCTAATGGCATCTATTGCTCATGATAGGTTATTAGAAATGGGCTTAATAAGTGATTTGTGCTTAGAAGATAATGAAGGCCTTATATTTGTCGATGGGTTTGAGTAATATGGAGCTAGTTAAGTTATGGACTTCCTCGATATCTAGACAACCCGGAGCCTTTACTTGAGCTGAGGAAGAATATACATGACCAATCAACGTTATTAATCGCCGGGATTTAACGCTGAAGCTGTTTGCAGGTCATAGGTCGTGGCTATTCAGTTTGGTGCTATCGTCTTATCTGGAGTGTCATTTCGTCTGTGGACAGTTAATGGCTAGGCTGGTGGTCAAGCTTCTTATTTCTCAGCCGATGTACCCGACTTACCCTTAGAAATATTTATGTCCCAAATCCCCAGATAGAAACACCAAAACTGCAAAAAGCCTTGGCTGTATAATGGTTTGCAACTAAACAGTCCATCACCCAAAGGGTGCACAGCTCAAGGCTTATGACTATTCTACCCTACAAACTCGATACAACGAACGATTTACTGACTTCCCGTGCCGGTTTATTGGCCATTGCCCAGTTAAGGAGCCTCTGATCTATTCATGAATGAGCATCTTGAGCCTATAATTCCCAATAGCTGCGTTGGTAAGTGCTAGCAATAACGTTGCTATTACTAACACTTACCGCCTTGCTCTTGAAAATTATAAATCTCAACCTGCTTCACTCAGAATAGATCAGAGGCTCCTAATGGACTCTTTGAATCTCTCAGAGCGTATTGATAAGCACTTTCCACTGCCCAAGAGCAACCGAGGGTATAAGCCTTCTGAGTTCATCAAAGCCCTCATCTTGATGCAGCATGAAGGCAGTTTTCATCTGGATGATATTCGCCACCTTCAGGATGATGAAGCGCTGCGCACCGTTTTGGATATCAACAGGCTCCCCCAAGCCACCACCCTCGGAGATTGACTGCGGCGAATGGGTGACCAGCCGCAAATCCAAGATGCCTGGGCAAAGGTCAATAAAGCCTTGTTGCAGTCGGCCTTACACCGCTGCAAAAAAGTGACACTGGATATCGATGCCGCAGGCTACCAAACAAAAATCATTGAGTATTGTGATGAGCACAGTATCGACTATGCGACTCGCGCCAAAACCAGCGCGGCTATGCGTGCACAGATTGCAGTGGCAAGCGCTTCGGATTGGCAGCCTTTGATTGATAAGCAAGGCCAAGCGATAAGCGGCCAAGAAACCTGGCGCACGAGTTTTTGTATTGGTGATTATGAAAAAGCCTTCACTCTTGTCATTCAAAGAAAGGCCCTTAAAGGACAAACGAATCTGGATTTAGGTTCGCAAGATGGTTCAGAAGAGATCAGCCAGGGTGGTTATGTTTATCGTGCGATTGCCACCAACCGAGATGAGTTGAGTGATAGCCAGATTATCCATTGGTACAATCAACGTGCTGAAGACAGCGAAAACCGCATCAAGGAACTGAAGCTGGATTTTGGTGGTGATACGCTACCTTGCTCGGACTTTAATGCCAATGGGCTGTACTTTTTAATCTCCGCACTTTCTTACAATTTGTTTGCCCTGATGCGTCAACTACTGCCGGCAGAGCTGGCTCAGCATCGTGCAATGACCCTGCGCTGGCGCTTGTATGCCATTGCGGCACCAACAGTAGGCGCTTTAGGCGAAAGTAGTTAAGACGGGACGGCAATTATTTGTAAAGTTGAAGGAAAAACATCGAACACTGTTGGAGCAAGTGCTAATAGCACTGAGGGAGTTTGAACCGCCGCCAATTTAACCCAATACCGGACACAAATGACGGTTTATACAGGATAGATCCGTCCAAAATAGCCGATTAGGTGCTAAACCGGTTAAGATAATTGACGCGAGACACAGAGAAACAGTTTTTGATTAAACTTCTCTGGCATACTCGCTGTGATGGCCAACAATAAGGCTAAAAAGAGAGATTTAGAGGCTCTTGGAGCGTTGGTGGAATCCTATCTGGGGATTTGGGTATGTCATCTGCATTGCCCCTAAATGGGTCTAACTGTTATAATTAATCGGATAAGGTCGCAGGTTTGGTTTTTCATCAAATAACATTTGATGTTAACTGGCTTCTTATTTTAATAGTTGCATAAATAGTTGCTTATATGATTGCGTTGGCGATGGCTAAAAACAAAATTGTTATTTGCTATCTAAGTAACTTGGAAATTGGTGTGTATTGCGCATGAAAACGGCATTGCCACTGGTTTTAGCCCAATTATTAGCCACTCTGGTTGCAGCAGTTATCGGCTTGTTTTTCAGCCTGGTAACGGCATATTCCTTATTGGTTGGGGGTCTGATCTGCGTATTACCTAATGCTTGGTTTGGTCTGCGATTACATTTGCAGGCAAAGCGGAGTAGCGGTAACCCGGAGGAGGATGCCGGGCGTTTTGTTGCAGCGGCCTATAAAGGCGAGGCAATTAAGCTGTTGATGACCGGCGCATTTTTTGCCTTGGTGTTTTCCCAGCTACAACCGCTCAATGTATTGGCATTGTTTGGCGGCTATATTATATGTTTGCTGGTTAATTGGGCAAGCTTGATTTTTATTGATCGGGACCCCGCTGAGGCGTTACCGGCAGTAACTAAAGAAACAATAAAAGACAAAAATTATTAGGTATACCTGAGCATGGCTAGCGAAAACGGCACATTGACATCCGGCGAATATATTCGCCATCACTTGACCAACCTAACCTACGGGCAGAATCCCGATGGTAGCTGGAGCTTTGCTGAGAACGCAGAGCAGGCCGCTGCAATGGGTTTTTGGGCGATTCATGTCGACACCATGTTCTGGTCATTTTTTCTGGGTGCGATCTTCTGCTGGGTGTTCCGCCGGGTAGCGAAAAAAGCTGAGGCTGGGGTGCCTTCCCGGGGTGTTGCGGCTATTGAATTTATTGTCGAATTCGTCGATACCAGTGTGCGTGAGACTTTTCATGGCACCAGCAAGTTAATTGCACCACTAGCCCTGACGCTGTTCGTGTGGATATTGCTCATGAACACCATGGATTTAATCCCAGTAGATATCATCCCTAGCCTAGCTATGTTGGTAGGTATTGAATTTCAGAAAGTCGTCCCGACCACTGATATTAATGCCACTCTGGGTATGGCCCTGGCAGTATTTATTTTAATTATCTTTTTCAGCATTAAAATCAAAGGTGTTGGCGGCTTTATGGGCGAGCTGACAGGTCAGCCATTCGCCGCAGAGAAGTTACACTGGAAAATTATCTTCGCGCCAATCAACTTGATGCTTGAGTTGGTGGGGCTGATAGCCAAACCGCTTTCACTGGGCTTGCGGTTATTTGGTAATTTATATGCGGGTGAGTTGATCTTTATTCTGATCGCGATGCTGGGGCTGGCACAGCTGCCCCTGCACTTTGGCTGGGCCGTGTTCCATCTGCTGATCGTTCTGCTGCAGGCATATATCTTTATGATGCTGACCATTGTTTATTTAAGCATGGCGCACGAAAAACACTAATTTTTTAATTTAATTTTAATTTTAATAAGTAAATAAATCCGTAACGGATGTAGGAGAAAATCATGGAATTTGTAATTGGTATGACAGCAATCTCGGTTGCCCTGTTAATTGGTCTTGGCGCACTGGGTACAGGTATCGGTGTAGGTATCCTCGGTGGTCGTTTGCTGGAAGGTTCAGCGCGTCAGCCAGAGCTGGCATCAATGCTGCAAGGTAAGTTCTTCCTCGCGATTGGCCTGCTTGATGCGGTTGCCATGATCGGTGTTGGTATTGCATTGTTCTTCACCTTTGCCAACCCATTTGTCGGTCAGTTGTCCGAAGAATTAGCTAAATTAGCAGGCTGATCAAACTCAGGTCTGGTAACCACTAAAGCGAGGTAATGGCGTGAATATAAATATGACAATTATTGGACAGATCATTGCGATGATTGTATTCGTTGCGTTCTGTATGAAGTATATTTGGCCGCCAATCATTACAGCCTTGGACGAGCGCCGAGCTAAAATAGCGGAAGGTTTGGCTGCCACTGATGAAGCGGCAAAAGCGCTGGAGCTGGCAAATGTCGAAGCTGCATCGATTACTGATAAAGCTCGTGGGCAGGCCTCTGAAATTATCGAGGCGGGCAACCAGCGCGGTGTTCAAATTCTCAGCACGGCAAAAGATGATGCCGTAGCCGAGCGCGAACGCCAGGTAACGGCCGCCGATGCTGAAATTCAGCAGAGCGCCAACCATGCACGCGAAGCATTGCGTCAATCGGTAGCAACTTTGGCAATATTGGGTGCGGAAAAATTAATCAAAAAAGAAATTGATCCGAAAACCCATGAGCAGTTGCTGGAAAAACTGATCGCTGAAATTTAGGCAATAAACTGATGAGTGATTTAACCAAACTTGCCCGACCCTACGCCAAAGCAGCATTTGAAATGGCGCGCGCAGACTCGGCCTTGGCTGAATGGAACCGCATGCTTGGCAGCGCGGCGAGCATTGTGATTAACCCGGATGTGCGTAAATTAATTACAAGCCCGGGTGTATTCGAGTCTTCCGTGGCCAAGCTTGTGCGAGATACAGGCGGCGACCACTTTAACGCAAAGTTTGCCCATTTTTTGGATGTGCTTGCTGATAATGAACGGCTCTCATTGTTGCCGGAAATTAAATCCATGTTTACGGATTTACGCCTGGCAGAAGAAAAAGAACTGGCAGTAAAAGTAGTATCAGCAGTTGAAATGACAGAAGATCAGAAAAAACGGATGAGCGATGCGTTGTCGCGTCGTTTTGATCGTAATATCGAATTACGGGCTCTGGTCGACCCGGCTTTAATCGGCGGCGCTATAATCCACGCTGGCGATATGGTAATAGATGGCTCGATTAGGGGTGAGCTGAATAAGCTTGCCGTACAGTTGGCCGACTAACTTAATATTAATGAATGGCGCAGAGAAGTTTTAGTAACTTCGTTGGCGTCGAGATAAAACCAGGAAAGAAAAAGATGCAAACGCAACTGAATCCATCAGAAATTTCAGAACTGATCAAAGAACGAGTCGAACAGTTTGAAGTCGTTTCCGAAGCCCGTAACGAAGGCACTGTAGTTAGTGTAGCCGACGGAATTATTCGAATCCATGGTCTTGAAGATGCCATGCAGGGCGAAATGATTGAATTTCCAGACCAGGTTTATGGTTTGGCGATGAATCTGGAACGCGACTCTGTAGGTGTTGTTGTACTGGGCGATTACGAAGGTATTTCTGAAGGCGATATCGTCAAGTGTACCGGTCGTATTCTCGAAGTTCCGGTAGGTCGTGGCCTGCTGGGGCGGGTTGTTGATACCCTGGGTAATCCCATCGACGGACAAGGCTCGATTGAAAACGACGGCTTTTCACCGGTAGAGCGCGTAGCGCCGGGCGTTATCGAGCGTCAGTCTGTTGACCAGCCGATGCAAACAGGTTTGAAAGCGATTGATGCGATGGTTCCAGTTGGCCGTGGCCAGCGTGAATTAATCATTGGCGATCGCCAAACCGGAAAAACGGCAATTGCAATTGACACCATCATTAACCAAAAAGGCAAAGGCATTGCCTGTATTTATGTTGCCATTGGCCAGAAGCAATCAACCATTGCTAATGTAGTGGCCAAGCTTGAAGAACACGGCGCAATGGAACATACCATTGTAGTGGCTGCTGGTGCTGCAGATTCTGCCGCCATGCAGTATATGGCGCCGTATGCCGGTTGTGCCATGGGTGAGTATTTCCGTGACCGCGGTGAAGATGCACTGATTATTTATGATGATTTAACCAAGCAGGCATGGGCCTACCGTCAGGTATCCCTATTGTTGCGTCGTCCACCGGGCCGTGAAGCCTATCCTGGCGATGTTTTCTATCTGCATTCGCGTCTGCTGGAAAGAGCCGCACGGGTTAATGTTGAATATGTTGAAAAATTCACCAACGGTGAAGTTAAAGGCAAAACCGGTTCTTTAACAGCGCTGCCGATTATTGAAACACAGGCCGGCGATGTATCTGCATTCGTACCGACCAATGTAATTTCAATTACCGATGGCCAGATCTTCTTAGAAACTGATCTGTTTAATGCCGGTATTCGCCCAGCGATCAATGCGGGCTTGTCTGTATCACGAGTGGGTGGTGCAGCGCAAACAAAAATTATTAAGAAGCTTGGCGGCGGTATTCGTCTGGCATTGGCGCAGTATCGTGAACTGGCGGCATTTGCCCAGTTTGCATCCGACCTGGATGATGCCACACGCGCACAGCTTGAGCGTGGCGAACGGGTAACCGATCTGATGAAGCAGGGGCAGTACAGCCCGCTGTCTACAGCCACCATGGGCGCATCTTTGTATGCTGCCAACGAAGGCTTTCTTGACGATGTTGATGTCAAAAAGATTGGCGATTTCGAGTCAGCCCTGCACAGCTTCCTGACCAATAAGTACCAGCCGTTACTGGACGCAATTAGTGACAATGGCATCTGGAACGATGACCTGTCTGGTCAACTGACCACTGCACTTGAAGATTTCAAGGCAACTGGCAGCTACTAAGCTGTTTTGCATAGAATAAATACAACGAGGCAAGAGAATGTCTGGCGCTAGAGAAATTACAAGCAAAATCAATAGTGTGAAAAACACCCGCAAGGTGACCAATGCACTAGAGATGGTATCTGCTGCCAAGATCCGTAAATCACAGGATCTAATGCAACAGTCCCGTCCTTATGCGCGGATGATTAAGCAGGTTATCGCGCATCTGTCGAAGGCCCAGCCGGAATATCGGCACCCGTTCACACTAAAGCGGGAGCATGTACAGCGCGTGGGTTATGTTGTTGTTTCCAGTGACCGTGGTCTTTGTGGCGGTCTAAATAACAACCTGTTCCGTAAGTTGCTAAGAGAAATTGGTGAGTTCCAGGCGCAGGGCGTCGAGGTTGATGTAGTTACCTTCGGCAAAAAAGCCACCCAGTTTTTCAAAGGTTTGAAAGTAAATCTTTTGGGTAGCAGCATTGATTTAGGTGAAAAACCACAGATCGCCGATTTGGTCGGTCCGCTGAAATTGCTGGGCGATAAATATCGGGAGCTTGATCTCGATCGGGTAGTGCTGGCCTATAACAAGTTTGTAAACACCATGACTCAAGAGCCAACGCTGGAAACTATCCTGCCGTTGCCAGAGGGTGATGATGAACAGATTACCGAGCTTTGGGACTACATTTATGAGCCCGAAGCTCGTGATCTGCTGGATTCGGTGTTGTTGCGTTACTTTGAGTCATTAATTTTTCAGGCAGTTCTGGAAAATCTGGCATCAGAGCATGCAGCCAGAATGGTCGCGATGAAAGCTGCGACCGATAACGCCGGTGATTTGATTGATGAACTACAGCTGATCTATAACAAGGCGCGGCAGGCATCTATCACCCAGGAATTATCGGAAATTGTGAGTGGTGCAGCGGCCGTTGAATAACAGCCTGTGCTACAAATAAATTATTTTATTAGTCATTAAAGTTTTGTAATTAGGAGAGTGAGATGAGCTCTGGAAAGATTGTTCAAATAATTGGTGCGGTAGTTGATGTGGAGTTTCCACGCGATAGCTTGCCGAAAATCTATGATGCGTTGAATATTACCGGATCAGAAATCGTGTTGGAAGTTCAGCAGCAATTGGGCGACGGTGTTGTTCGTACCATTGCGCTAGGTTCAACTGACGGTATGAAACGCGGTATGGAAGCGGTGAATACTGGTGCTGCTATTCAGGTTCCAGTAGGCATGAAAACCTTGGGCCGGATTATGGATGTGCTGGGTCGTCCCATTGATGAAGCAGGCCCTATCGGTGAAGACAAACGCATGCCTATTCACCGTAAAGCGCCAACCTATGATGAGCAATCAACCGGTACCGATTTGATGGAAACCGGAATTAAGGTTGTCGATCTGATCATGCCTATCGCCAAAGGCGGTAAAGTGGGTCTGTTTGGTGGTGCTGGTGTTGGTAAAACCGTAACCCTGATGGAATTGATCCGAAATATTGCGATCGAACACAGTGGTTTCTCGGTATTTGCTGGCGTAGGTGAAAGAACTCGTGAAGGTAACGATTTCTACCATGAAATGAAAGACGCTGATGTACTCAGCAAAGTGGCACTGGTATACGGGCAAATGAATGAGCCTCCTGGTAACCGTTTGCGGGTTGCACTTACCGGATTAACCATGGCGGAAGAATTCCGTGATACCGGTAGTGATGTTTTGATGTTTATTGATAACATCTACCGCTACACTCTGGCGGGAACCGAAGTATCGGCTCTGTTGGGTCGGATGCCATCTGCGGTTGGCTATCAGCCAACATTAGCGGCTGAAATGGGTGCCTTGCAAGAACGCATTACTTCAACCAAACAGGGTTCTATTACCTCATTCCAGGCGGTATATGTACCGGCAGATGATTTAACGGATCCATCACCAGCGACTACTTTCGCGCATTTGGATGCGACCCTGGTATTATCCCGTCAGATCGCTGAGCTGGGTATTTATCCGGCGGTAGATCCTCTGGATTCAACCTCGCGCTTACTCGATCCGAATGTTATCGGGGTTGAGCACTATAATGTGGCGCGTAATGTGCAGGGTGTTTTACAGCGTTATAAAGAGCTGAAAGATATTATTGCTATTCTTGGCATGGATGAGTTGTCTGAAGAAGATAAATCCATCGTTGCCCGCGCGCGTAAAATTCAGCGCTTCCTGTCACAGCCGTTCTTTGTAGCTGAAGTATTCACCGGTTCGACCGGTAAGTTCGTCAGCTTGAAAGAAACCATTCGCGGCTTTAAAGGTATTGTTGAAGGCGACTATGATCATATGCCCGAGCAGGCATTCTACATGGTTGGCGGAATTGATGAAGCAGTTGAAAAAGCCAAGCAGATGGCAGCCGAAGCCGCTGAGAAAGCCGCTTAACTGGCTATCGCTGAATAACGCTGACTCAGATTAAGTATAGAGAGACCTAAAATGTCAAAAACTATTCACTGTGACATCGTTAGTGCCGAAGGTGAGATATTCTCAGGCACGGTAGCGATGGTCTTCGTAAATGGCGAAATGGGCGAGTTGGGTATTGCACCCCGGCATACGCCGTTGTTAACTCGTTTGAAACCAGGGCTTGTTCGGGTGAAACTGGAAGATGATAATGAAGAAGATTATTATGTTTCCGGCGGGCTAATAGAAATTCAGCCGCATGTGGTTACCGTGTTGGCGGATACTGCTATTCGTGCCAGCCACTTGGATGAGGCTGCGGCTATGCAAGCCAAAGAAGAAGCAGAACGCACCATAGCAGATCAAAATGGTGAAATGGACGTTGCCCAAGCTCAGGCAAAATTAGCGATGGCGATTGCCGAAATTTCAGCCTTGAAACAATGGAAAAGCCGCATGAAGCGTTAATCAGCATTAAAGCGTAATTAGTAATATTAAAACACCGGCTTATTGCCGGTGTTTTTTTAACTAAGATTGCATTCACCCTGCATACAGTCAGCACTGATATAATGTAGTCAGAAGAAAAAGATACTCAAACATGCCTGAACAACACACACAATCACTACATATTGTCATCCTCGCTGCCGGCGAAGGTACGCGCATGCGTTCCAACAGACCTAAAATTCTGCAATTGCTCGGTGGCAGGCCAATGCTTACCCATCTGCTGGATACGGCTAGGCAACTAAACCCAGCTGGTATCCATATCGTCATTGGCTCGCAGAGTGATGTAGTAATCGCAGCGTATGCAGATAAGCAAGATATTAACTGGATTCATCAGGCAGAACGTCTAGGCACTGGTCATGCAGTACAGCAGGCTTTACCGGCAATTCCAGACGATGCGCTAGTATTGGTGCTTTACGGCGATCATCCTTTAGTGCCCTTGCAAGACCTTGATTCACTGGTGACTACAAAAGCTGAGCTGTCATTATTGACCATGTTGCCGCAAAACCCACAGGGTTACGGGCGTATTCTGCGTGATTCAAACTCCAGCATAACCGGCATAGTTGAACAAAAAGATGCCAGCGCCGAACAACTGCAAATTAATGAAGTCAATACCGGGGTTTTAGTCGCATCACGAAAGCTCTTGAATAAATTACTGAACCAGATAGACAGCAATAATTCCCAGAAAGAATTTTACCTAACCGATATTTTTTCCATCGCCCATACTCGCGGCATAGAAATTCAAGCTGTAGTGGCAAACGATGCAGTAGATTTACAAGGTGCCAACGACCGTCGTCAACTGGCTATGTTAGAACGCCGCTATCAGCAACAACAAGCAAACCAGTTAATGGATGCCGGTGTTTCGCTTAGCGATCCCGCGCGTGTGGATGTGCGCGGCACTGTCGAGGTAGGCCGGGATGTAAGTATAGACATTAATGTCATACTTGAAGGTAAAGTCGTACTTGCTGACAATGTATTTATTGGCGCA
>JAKITK010000042.1 GCA_021648125.1 Lysobacterales bacterium | reverse complement strand
GCCAGTTCTCCTTCGCGATACCATTCATTTTCTCGTGCGAGCGCCCAAAGCGCGTCAGCGGCGGCTTTGGGGTCACCATATTCCTCAGCAAGTCGCAGAGCGATTTCGGAACGCATGGAATCATTGACCGAGGCAGCATGCTCGCTACGCATACGGAAGGCTTCGAGAAAGCGCTGGCGGACCGAGGAGACATTGGCCCGGAACTCACCAAGACTGTCTTTGATGATGGCAGAAGCGGTCGAAGGGTGTATCGGAGCTGCATTCTGAATGATTTCTAGCGACCTGATCCGGGTCCGTTGACTGCGGGGGCCGCTTATAAACAGGCGGCCATCATGTGTTGGCGCGAGCAATACGGCACTGGCTGCGGACAGATAGGCGCGCTTGTAGAGGTACTGAGCGATGCGGACCGCGTGACGCAGCACAACGGTGTCAATGTCATCGGAAGAATCAACATAAATTCCGCGCATGAGCTGCACGATCTTGCCGGTCTCGGCCCGATAATGCGCGCGAGCCTTGTCAATGTTTTCGCCAACGAGATAGAGCATGATTCCAACTATTACGTATTTAATCTACGGAAAAGTTACAATATTTGAAGGTATTTGTCAACTTTTATTCTAACTATTGCGTATTTGACATACGCAATAGTTAGAATCTGAAGTCTGTAAATACCTAACCAGCCATTCCCAAAGAAGGATATGCTGATCAGCCTGTTTAACGAGGCCGGCACGGATTTCTTCTTCCATATGGTGGTCATCGAGGATGAGATTGACCTTTTTCCCCCTACCATGCTTTGCCGGTGTGACCAGTGCCCGATACTTGCTATTCGACGTAAATTCCAGGCCATTGGTGCCGATTTTTCACAAATGGAAACAGTCTACGGCGCTGGCTATCGTTGGCTTCCGGTATAGGCTGCCAGGGAAAAGGAAAATATTTCTCGCAAAAACGCAGAGAACGCAGAGGAAAAGAAGGGTTTCTTTGCGCCTCTGCGAGAACCCAGAATATTTTATATTTCACAAGCTTGCAATTGAGCTGACTGATACAATCCCTGCATGAATCTTCGTCAAAAATTACTGCTACTAGCCTTGGTCGCATTAGTGTTGCCACTCAGTTCTTGGCTGTTGTTGCGTGAACTTGAGGGCTTCTTGCGGGCAGGGCAACAGCAGGCATTACAGGCGACAGCCTCCACCATTGCCCGTTCACTGGATGGCAAGCTACAGCAAGTTGCGGCGGCGAATCCGAATGACCTGCTGGTCAGTGCTGGTGGCGATACCGCCATTGACGGCTATTTTAGCTACTGGCCGGCGGCATCTGCGTACTGGAATACCTATGCCAGTGATGACGGCAAGCTGCAGCTAAAACTGGCTGCGCGCAGTAACGGCAGGCAGTTGTGGTTGGCACTGACAGTTACTGACCACAGTCCGGTACGCGAAAACCTAGCGATTCAGGGGGCAATGGATGGACTTGAACTGAATCTGTTCGGCCAGCAGGGGATGACCGGCTTCAAAATCGCTGCGGCGGCAACCGGCCCGTTTACACTCAACAGCAATCAACACAGCCAGATCAGCGGGTATTGGCTGGATAATTTTGATGGTTACCAGGTTGAATTGCTTATGCCGCTTAAAATGGCAGTTTCGGGCCTTAGTTTACGGTTGGTGGATGTAGATGACCCGGGTGTAAGACTGATCGGCCGGGAAATTAACTTAAAGCGTCTGCAATTGGCACAGCCTCAAATCGAAATTGCAACACAAATAAAAAGTCTGCTGGGAGCCGGTCAGTCTGCCTGGTTGCTGGATAACAATGATAATATTCGTGCCCGAGCCAGCGGTGGCGACATTCAATCCGCAACCCAGCAGCAGTCTAACTGGGTACAGCGGGTGGTACATGATTTAATGTCCAAACAGCTGCCATCCAGTCATTCGATAAGCGGGAATGCCCCACGGTTACCTGCTGAATTCGAGGCGGTTGGTTGGACTCGTGATGCCTCTACTGCACAACTCATCAATGCCGTATCGGTGCCTGTGTATAGCGCGGGCCAAATAGTGGGAAGCTTGCAGATGCAAGCAGTAGCTGATGATTTATTACTCTTGAGTAATAACGCATTGTTGAGAATAGTCGGAACTTCCCTGCTGGCAATGTTAATTATCATGCTGGCGATGTATTTATTTGCTGGGCGCCTGTCTGCACGGGTAAGCAAACTGAATCAAGCGGTAAATCGCGCCAGAGAAAGACCGCATATGGACCCGGATTTACCTTTGCTTGAAGACCGCGACGAATTGGGTGAGTTGGCACGGTCTGATGCGCGTTTGCTACAGGCAGTGCGGGAATATAACCAATACCTGCAAACCCTTGCAAGTAAGCTGTCGCATGAATTAAAAACCCCGTTGGTGATCGTGCGCTCATCGCTGGAAAATTTATCCCGTGACCCCTCCGACCCCAAAGCCGCAATTTATATCAGCCGCGCGCAGGAAGGCAGCGATCGCTTGGCCGGTATTTTGCGGGCAATGAGTGATGCCAGCCGGCTGGAGCAAACTATTGCAGTTGCCGATACCGAGAATTTTGATTTGGCCGCATTGCTGACACAAAGCACAGCGGCTTATGCACAGATATATCCCCAGCATCAGTTGGAATGTGTACTGGACCAAGCTGTATTCCGTATCAATGGTGCGCCCGAGTTACTCGCCCAGGCGTTGGATAAACTGGTAGATAATGCCGTCAGCTTTAGCGGGCCCGATGACTGCATTACCTTGGGTTTGCGCAGTAACGATCCGGTAGAGATATTTGTTCGTAACACCGGTTCAAGCTTGCCGGATGAAATGCAGGACAGCTTGTTTGAATCGCTGGTGTCCTTGCGTACCCGCAGCAAGGATGGCGTACCCCACTTGGGGCTGGGTTTATATCTGGTGAAACTCATCGCGCAAGCGCATCATGGCAAGGCCAGTGCACGCAACCTAAAAGACCAACAAGGTGTAGAATTCACCCTTGCTTTACCAAAGCTTGCGCCATAACCGTACAAGCTGGACTTAATCAGAGAGTATATATATCTATGAGTAAACACACAGAAGAAAAACAACGCTGCGGCTGGTGTCTGGGTAGTCCGCTTGAAATGGCCTACCACGATACAGAGTGGGGTATGCCTGTGCATGATGATCAAAAGCTATTTGAATTCCTTATTCTTGAAGGCGCTCAAGCTGGCTTGAGTTGGGTCACAATTCTGAGAAAACGCGATAATTACCGCGCAGCGATGGATAATTTTGATGCCGAAAAAATCGCCCGTTATGATGAAAACAAATATAACGAACTTATGGCTAATGCGGGAATTGTACGTAATCGTCTGAAGATTTCCTCAACCATCAGCAATGCCCAATTATTTCTGGATATGCAGTCTGAGTACGGCAGCTTTGATAAATGGATCTGGCAATTTGTAGATGCTGAGCCAAAAGTAAATAACTGGCAAAGCATGAGTGAAGTGCCATCCAGTACCGCACAATCAGATGCGATGTGTAAAGCGCTCAAGAAAAAAGGTTTTCGTTTTGTAGGAACCACCATTTGTTATGCTTTTATGCAGGCCACCGGAATGGTTAACGATCATACCGTGGATTGTTTTCGGCATGCGCAGTTGAAATAACGACAAACCTTGGAGTTAAGATGTTAAGTAAACGAGTTCTGGTTATTATAATTTTGTTGCTATTTGCGGCATTGGTCACCGTCTACCCGGGTTCGCCAGTTAAAGGCTGGTTGAGTAGTTTAGTTACTAAAGACCCACTATCTTGTGAAAGAAACAATGTGCTGTGCGAAGAGTTCAAACAGGTAGCGCCGCTGCCAAGCTGGTGGGATGAGGTTGATATTGGGATTGTAGAAATCTCCGATTATGATGAGTTAAGCGCCTATTGGCAGTCAGAGAAACGCTGCTGTTCCGAGCAGGAAATTAAAACAACAAACCGCCAGTTCTTCAAGGCTATGTATTTAGAAATAATCGAGCATACAAACGACCCTGATATTGTCGTAAATGCAATCAATCTAATGGATCTGACATATCTGGATTATGACTACTTTTATCCACTTATCATGTTTGCTTTAGAGCATTATCCAGATTACAGGAAGCCCTTGCATGCATGCGCTAATTGTATGACGGGTGATGTTCTGGCCAGCATATTAGGCGATCTTAGATCCTATATGGCACAGGAAAACCTGCAACAGGAATATGTAGATTTAAGCCTGGCTTTCTTGGATAAACGCGGTATGGAAATGAGTGATTATTATGAGGCCAGGGTTTATTTAGCCTTGGCCCGCAGCTATAAAGATTTAAGGCAAATACCAATGGCCAGGCAGGTATTGACTTCTATGCCAGAGCGTTACAGTCAATCGGTTAAGAAGGGCTCTTTGGCCAGTACTCTTAGGAGCGCAGACATTATGCTCAAAGAAATTTCCCAACCTACACAGCAATAGTCTAAAATTGCGCTTGTAAATGTAAAGGTTGGCTTTCGATAATATAAAGGCTGCGTTTATATTTGCAAATCTGTGGTAACAGCAGCAAGTTTTGGGGTTGCATAGATAGCTTGCCGATGATTTTACTGTGTGAGTATAGGTGTATTTAAAATGAACAAAGCAGAATTCCAGCAATTGGCAACGCAAGGCTACAACCGGATCCCGGTATGGCGTTCGGTGCTGGCTGATCTGGATACTCCACTATCGGTGTACCTGAAGCTGGCAGATGGTGCCGATACCTTTTTGTTTGAATCAGTAGAGGGCGGTGAAACCTGGGGTCGTTACTCTATTATCGGCCTGCCAGCAGTCCGCCGCTATCAATTTAGCGGTAATGAGTTCAGTGTTTTTCATCATGGTCAGCAGGTGTCGGTGGAAACAGTTACCGACCCGTTAGAAAAAGTAGCCCAGTTACAAGCTGCGGTTAAAGCCCCGGTGTTGAATGAATTACCAGTATTCGCAGGTGGTTTGGTGGGCTTCTTCGGCTATGAAAATGTGGGGAATATCGAGGCGCGTTTACGCACTGAAGATAAGCCCGACCAGCTCAATACCCCGGAAATATTGTTGTTGGAATCAAATGAGTTGGCAGTGTTTGATTCACTTGCCGGCCGCCTGTTTCTGATTGTTAACGCCGATCCCGCACAAGCGGATGCTTGGGAATCTACCCAGCGTCGCTTGGACCAACTGGCCTACCGGTTACGCGCTGGTTCGCCTGCTTATCCCGAAGCTGCTCCAGCATCGGAGCTTGATGAGAGCCAGATTAAATACAGCATCAGCAAAGACGAATTTATTCAGGGTGTAAAACGCTGCAAGGAATACATCATGGCAGGTGATGTATTTCAGGTAGTGTTATCACAACGGATGAGTGTACCCCTGAAAGCCCGACCGCTGGATGTGTATCGAGCCTTACGCGCTTTAAATCCTTCACCCTATATGTATTTTTTAGATCTGGGCGATAGCACAGATAAAGCTGCCCGAACTCAGATTGTAGGCTCATCGCCAGAAGTATTAGTGCGAGTTCAACAGGGTGAAATGTTATTGCGGCCAATCGCTGGAACCAGACCGCGGGGGCAGAATGCTTTAGAGGATCAACGCCTTGAAATCGAGCTGCTGGCTGATCCCAAAGAACGCGCAGAACACCTGATGTTAATCGATCTTGCCCGCAATGACCTGGGTCGAGTGTGCCAAACCGGTTCAGTAAAAGTCACCGAACAGATGTTGGTTGAGCGATATTCCCATGTAATGCATATCGTTTCGCAAGTGGAAGGAAAGCTGCGGCCAGAATTGGGAGTGGTTGATGCCATTCGCGCGGCATTCCCAGCTGGGACCTTATCGGGCGCACCTAAAATCCGCGCCATGGAAATCATCAACGAATTAGAGCCTGTAAAACGAAATATATATGCTGGAGCAGTAGGCTATATCAACTGGCTGGGCGATACTGATCTTGCAATAGCAATTCGCACCGCAATAATTAAAGACGGTATTTTGCATGTGCAAGCCGGCGCCGGTCTAGTGGCTGATTCAGATCCGGAATCTGAATGGCAAGAGACCTTGAGCAAGGGCAGGGCGTTGATTAATGCGGTAAATAATGCAGCGGCGGGTTTGTAAGCTCATCTGAATATCCACAAAAGTTCTTGTTCAATGGGGTTTTAGCTCTCATGGAACTGTTGCCGGTCTTAGATTAGGTGAATAAATTCTTTAAGCTTGTCTGCGGTAATTACCAGCCCTTGCGCTGCTAAAGTTTCAAGATATTCAGCTGCGGTTTTAGGCGGATTCACTAATGCAGCTCTATGTTGCTTTGCTGCGGTAATAACATACCCATGGTGTAAATCTAATTGGTGTTGTGTAAATTTATCCGGGTGCATTGGCTCCATACCAAACCCAGCCAAGGTTTTAGTTGGGAAATCTTTTAAATTAAAGGTAACAATAATTTGTGCATGGCTTCGTATAGCTGCAGCTAGAACATGCCGGTCATCGGGGTCTGGCAGAATTAGGCCATCTATGAGGCTTTCGTGTCCTGTGACCAATGAATCTGGAATAGCCTCATTCATCAGTTTGCGAGTACGGTTGAGTTGATTTTCTAGTTCCGGGCGTTTTAATAACAGATTTCTTATCCATTCATCGTGGATCTGATCAGACCATTTTGCCGCGAATAGGCCGGTGGTAGCAAGGCGCAACAGGAAATCCCGAAGCGGAGCAGGGTAGAGAACACAGGCGTCAAATAAAGCAATGAAACGCACTAATAGCCCATGCCGTGTTCTTGAGCTTGCGCCGTTAGTTCGTCTAGTTTCTCGTGGCTTTCCTGGTCGCGTAATAGTTTATAGTCAATTATTGCTTGATAGCGCACCCGCCTATGAGTACCGGTTTTGGTAAATGGTATCTCACCATCTTCCAGCAGCTTAACCAGATGCGGACGAGATACATTCAGTATGTTTGCCGCTTGCTGGGTCGTTAGTTCTGCCTGTGTGGGTACAATGGTAACTGCATTACCCTGAGCCATTTCGGCAAGTAAATCTCTCAATAAAGAAATTGCCTGTCTTGGCAAGATTAGATCGGTGTCATCAAGATGTATTCTGGCACGCTGGGTTCTAGGTGAATTGGCGAGCAAACGGCTAAGCTCGGTTGCACTTAAGTGAGCCAGGCGTGCATCTTCCGTATCAGGTAATTTAGGGGGCTGGTTTGTGACGCTCATGGTGTTCACTCCGTAGGTTTGTTTGCTGCATATCCTATTTTATTCGAAATAAACGAAAGTCACAAGCAAGTATCTAACTCCAATTAGAGGTGCAAACATGCCTCATTGGGTCCTGCTCTCTTTATGACTCTATTAGGCTTATTTCTGAAGCGTTAAGGTTAAAGAGTTTGTATACAGCCTGGTTTAACTGGCTTTCCAGCTGCGTGATTTGCTGCTTGAGTATAGCTATTTTTTCTTTTTCGGTTTCAAAGTAATCTTGCCAGGCGTTGCGCTCGGCTATGGGGATGGTGGTTTTAAAGCTGGTTTTAATGGCTTTTTGTAATTCGTTAAAATCGAGCAGCCACCAGTTTTTTAGTTTGGTATTGAGTTTTGGCTCGGTTTCTGGCGGACAGAGGTCAGGGAGGCGGCGGCGGAAGTTGTTTTCGATTGTATAACGCTCTTCTGTCACTGATTGGCACATTTGTGCTGATTCTTTGATTCTCTTTTTCAGTTCGGTTGATGCTGTTGGTATAGGTAAGGTTTCAATATATTGCGCGCGTAATTCGTAATATCCCCCACGCACAAATGGACATAATGCCTTTATAAGAAACCAGATTGTTTTGCTGTTTAAAAGTCCCAATATGAAACCATCATCGGTTCGCAGAATATAGCTTTTATCGTTGGAGTATGCGTTATCTTTATTGCAATGGAAGAGGGGGGCAGCACAAAAATGGGCGTACTGGATTTTTATTGCATCAAAATGCTTAGAATAAGCAACCGTATCTTGAATTTCATACCACTTATATGGCCCGGCTTTTCGTCCTGGCCATTTTTCGCCCTGTGGCCAGTCCTTGGGTTTAGGTTCTAATCTTTCTCTATATTGCATGAGGTGTTTTTTAATAGCAGGATATAGACCAAGATCAGTGCCCCGCTTTGTGAATATTAGCCACAGGTCTCGCGGTTGCGAATGCCATTTTTTCAGATCTTTGCCTTCCAAAAACGGTTTAAGCAGTTGTTTCGAAGCTGGATCTTCCGCAACCAGTTGGTCGCGGGTTTTTCTATCAATAACAAAGGCTGCATTTAAGCCCGTTAGAACTCCGCGATATGGTGAACCGTAGACTTCTTTTAAAGTTTGATGCCCGAGTACCAGTTTCTGGCGTAATTGTGACAGGGCTTCATCTTCAATTTGCCAACTTTTTTCACTGAGACGCGCTTGCTTCATGCTGCCCTTTTGTTGGGCAAAGTGTTGCGGCAAGTTTATGGGTAGTTCATTTTCAAGTTGTAGTATCTCGATTACATCATCAGCAATTGGCGGTGATTTTTTCAGCACAACAATAGCCGGATAAGTGGTGACTCCTTCAAAAATCTGTAGGTCACCAAAATCTACAATTTTCTCAAGCGTGGTTTTTTCTGCCAAAAACCGGCGCAGGGTTTCACCTGATCCTGTCTTGAAGAAAGTGGATGAAGAAATATAACTCATCCGCCCCTCGGGTTTAAGTATGCGGTAACCCAGTTCAAAAAAGTAGGCGTAAAGATCAGCTACACCATGGTATACGGCATAATTTTCTTCCAGCCAGGGCTTTATATGGCTAATTAACTCTTGCCGCACATAGGGTGGGTTACCCAGCACCACATCAAAACCACCTTGTTTGAAAATATCAGGAAAAGCAGCTTTCCAGTAAAAGTTATCGCCGGGTGCTGGTGCATTCAGTCCCAGACTGTTGCCGGTGATCAGGTTGTGGTCTAGTGTGGTGAGTGATTTGCCTCTTTCTGCGGTTTTCAGCCACAACGAGAGCTTACTTATTTCGATAGATTCTGGGTTAATGTCTACCCCATACAGATTGTTACTGAGAACTTCTTTGTTGAGATCAAGCATGGAATGCTGGCCGGTGAGCTCAGCGAGTTTGTCATTAATACGCTGGTATTCAGCATGCAGATAGTCGAAGGCGGCAACCAAAAATGCACCTGATCCGCAGGCGGGGTCGACCACTTTTATATTTTGTAGTGTTTGCTGCCAGGCATACCAGAAACGAAGTTCAGTTTTAGAACCCTTTTTCCATTGAATGCTCTGGTCTTTCTTGAATTTGCCGTATTCACCAAGCAGTTGTTCAAAGCGCTGGTTAATATGGCTGCCGAGGGTGTGTTCTACAATAAAGGCGGTTATGTGGTCGGGGGTATATACAATCCCCTGGCGTTTGCGCTTGCCGCTGACAGCACGGCCTTTTTGCGTGGCTGCGGGCAGTTCGCCCTGCTCAATTTGCAGCGTTAGGTTTTCAAGGTCTGAAATACTTTGTTCAAAAATATGGCCAAGTACGGTGACAGAAACCTCAGAATCGAAGTCATACTTGGCAATCTCGTTTACTGCATGGCAAACATCATCGACAACGGTTAAGTTATCCAGGTGAGTGTCGGTAGCAAATAAACCGCCGTTATAGGCCGGGATTGAGAGTGAGCTATTACCTTTGTCGATGGCCCGAAACAAGCCTTTGAAGTTTTCATAGATCGGGCGTTTGTTGTAGGGATCTGCGTGCTCAAAAGCCTGTTGAATACTAAACTCAGGAATCAGGCCTTTATCTTCAGCGAAAGCAACGAAGAGGAAACGATCCAGCAGTTTTTGTGCTGGGGCAATGAGTCTGGTGGCATTGGTGTTGGGATTGTCTCTGATCAGGTGTGTAATGAGTTGTTCACGCAGGCTTTTATAATCAGCATAAAGCTGGGTGGTGATTTCTTTATCAGCCAGCAGGCTTTGCCCAAGTAATTGCTCGGTGTTACCCGTGAGTAGGTTATCTGCGTGTAGCAACAGGATAAAACGGGCATATTGTTGTGGGTTGGTAAGTTCTGCGAGCTTAAAGGTTTCATATACCAATGAGGTCTCACTCACGGCATATAAACGCAGCTCAATATAATTTGAAACCAACACCCACTTGGCACCCTTGATGTCGCGCGCATATTCCCAGGCTTGTTGTACCGGGGTTTTGTGGCGACCCGGCATAATTGTGTCCAGGTCTTTGGTTTTGGCACCCTTTAACTCAAAAGGGGCGAGTACTATATCACTGCTCTTATCATCACTGAAATGACCCAGTGCCAGGTCAACCGCGCCTCTGGCGACCGGGTATTCCCGTGAGATTGTCTAATTTTCAGAACTTCCAAAGGGTGTGTAGCCAAGAACCTGCGCCATGATGTGCTGAGTGAAAGGGGCGTGTATAGCAACTTCGTTTTGGTTTTCAAGGCTGCCATTTTCTATTTTTTCTTTCCAGCTCTGCAGTACAGTCAGATGTTCTGACGGTATGGTCTGCGAGCGGCTACTCAGTGCTTTAAGAATTACTTTTTCATGAAAGAGCGGCATTGGGTTCCCCTGAGTAATCTACTTTAGAATAGATAATTGCATATTACAGGATTTTTCCTAAAGGCTGGATAAAAGTTCTTGTTCAGAGCCCGTGTGTTTGCCCTTAAGCACTACTGTGGTTCAAAAAGGTTCCTAAGCTTCTCTGGTAATTCGGTTTTATTGCTCCGGGAGAAGCGCAGCGCCTCTTTTTGTATGGCAACTTGCTCCAGTGTCAATTGCACTTCAACTTTTTCCAATATAGGCTTGTTGAAACATTCCGCATAAAACTCCTTATATTAATTTGTAATAACAACCCCCGCTTGCCTCTTTGTCAGCGTTGATCAACGCAGCGGCGGGTTTGTAACTCCTAGCTGCTGCATCATGGCGTATTTCCAACCAGGGAATAAGGGTATAATTCTGCTCTGAATTTAGTTCCAGCGCGATAAGCCCAAGAGTAGATAAATATATGCTTCTGATGATCGATAATTACGACTCGTTTACCTTTAATCTGGTGCAATACCTGGGTGAGTTGGGTGCGGAGGTGAAAGTCTGTCGTAACGATGAGCTGGAAGTTGCTCAGGTCGGTGAGCTTAAACCATCGCATATCGTAATTTCTCCAGGACCTTGCACCCCGGATGAGGCTGGAATTTCGCTGCGCTTGGTGCGTGAATATGCTGGCAAAATTCCGATTTTTGGAGTGTGTCTTGGACACCAGGCAATTGCTCAGGCTTTTGGCGCTACTATCGGTAGGGCAGATAAAATCATGCACGGTAAAACCTCGCAGGTTCATCATGATGGTCGGGGAGTGTTTGCTGGTATTCCAGACCCGTTTACCGCTACCCGCTACCATTCACTGGTAATCCAGCCAGGTACGCTGGCGGATGAATTGGAAGTTACTTCCTGGACCCTTAATCCCGATGGCAGTCATGAGGAAATCATGGGAATCCGGCATAAACAATACCCGCTTGAAGGTGTGCAATTTCACCCCGAATCTATTCTTACCGAACACGGGCATGATTTGCTGAAAAACTTTCTGGAGTTTAATTAATGGAATTTCGCCAAGCATTGGAAAAAGTCATTTCCGGTAATGACCTAACAACTGCTGAAATGACATTTGTTATGCACCAGATCATGACCGGGCAAGCTGATGATGCACAAATTGGTGGCTTACTGGTTGCCCTGCGGATGAAAGGTGAAAGCCTAGATGAAATCGAGGGTGCTGTGCAGGTTATGCGCTCGCTGGCCTCGGGTGTGACTATCGAAGGACAACATGTGGTCGATATTGTTGGTACCGGTGGTGATGGGCTGAATTTATTTAATATTTCAACAGCTGCTTGTTTTGTTGTGGCGGCTGCCGGTGGCCGGGTGGCAAAACACGGTAACCGCTCAGTATCCAGTAGCAGCGGCAGTGCCGACCTGCTGGAAACTGCCGGAGTGAAGCTGGATTTGAACCCACAACAGGTGCGTGAGTGTGTGCAGATTTGCGGGCTGGGCTTTATGTTTGCACCGGCTCATCACAGTGCAATGAAACACGCTATTGCTGCGCGTAAATCTTTAAGTGTACGCACACTATTTAATATTCTAGGGCCAATGACCAACCCGGCGGGTGTAAAAAATCAACTTATTGGTGTGTATGACCGTGTCTTGGCTAGGCCGATGGCGGAAGTTCTGCGGCGCCTTGGTTCGGGGCATGTATTGGTTGTGCATTCAGAGGATGGTCTCGATGAAATTTCACTGGCAGCGCCAACTTTTGTGGTGGAACTGAAAAATAATGAGATTCACGAATATACCATTCAGCCGGAAGACTACGGCATCGAGCGTCAGTCGCTTGATGAATTGGTAGTCAATGGCGCCGATGCCTCCTATGCCCTGATTCGTGCAGCTTTGGCGGCTGAGAATAATCCCCGTGCCAGGGCAGCGGCACAAATTATCGGCCTAAATGCGGGTGCTGCCTTATATGTTGCTGGCCTCGCCGATAACCTGCTTACTGGAATCGATAAGGCAATGACCATACTAGAGTCCGGGGAAGCACTGGCTAAACTCGACCAATTAATCATGGTAAGCCATCAAGTATGAGTGCTTCGCTGCCCACAGTGTTGGAAAAAATCCTATTGCATAAAGCTGATGAAGTGGCTTATCGTAGTCGCCGCCGGTGTTTGTCTGAACTAAAATCAGTGGTTGCTGACCAACCCGCTTGTCGTGGCTTTTACCGGCAGTTAGCAGCGGTTGCTGAGAACAGGCCTGCGGTGATTGCGGAAATCAAAAAATCCTCTCCAAGCAAGGGTTTGATCCGTAAAAACTTTGATCCGGTAGCAATTGCCCGATCGTATGCAGCGGCTGGTGCCGCCTGTCTTTCGGTGTTGACCGATGAAAATTTCTTTCAGGGGCATGATGATTTCTTACTGGCGGCTCGTGCTGAGGTTTCATTACCGGTATTGCGCAAAGACTTTACCGTCGACCGATATCAGATATTCGAGGCGCGGGCGCTGGGGGCAGACGCTATTTTATTGATAGTGGCTGCACTTGAGAGTAATCAATTGCTGGACTTTGCCGCCGAAGCTAGTGAAATCGGTCTGGATGTTCTGGTTGAAGTTCATAATTCCGAAGAAATGGAATCGGCATTAAAAACCGAGACCCCGCTTATCGGCGTAAACAACCGCAATTTACATACCTTTGAAACCGACTTGCACAATAGTATTCGCTTAAAAGAGTTAATTGGTGATAAGCGACTACTGATTGCTGAGTCTGGTATCCGCAGGCGTAGTGATGTAGAGCTATTACAATCTGCTGGTATTCAGGCTTTTTTAGTTGGCGAAGCTTTTATGCGTGCCGAAGACCCTGGGCTGTCGTTAGCGGAAATGTTTTTTTAAAGCTTGAACTTTCAATTGATTTCAATTGATAGAAAAAACAAAAAACCCGTCGTCCCGGGCTTGATCCGGGATGACGATAAAAATGGTGGAGCGGATAGTCTAAACCCGATAAACAATCGCTTTCATCGCTTTCGAAAACATCGTCATTGTGTGTTTTATCGGTAACGGTAATTCACGGGCGCCGGCATCAGCTGCCATAACGGCGTGGCGGGCTTCATCAATTTTCATTTGAGCCAAAATCGCTTCAGAACGCTTGTCTTCTACCGGAAGCCTAGTGATGTGGTCATCAAGATGGGATTCCACCTGTTTTTCGGTTTCTTCCAGAAAACCCAAAGACCATTCATCCCCAGCGATACCTGCGGCCATTCCCAGTGCCCAAGAGCCGGAATACCAAAAAAAGTTTAAATAACTGGGGCGATCCCCGAGTTCATCTAGGCGCTGCTCACACCAGGCCAGATGGTCGATTTCATCGACGGCTGCTTCATGCATTTTTTCGCGTACTGCCGGATCGCGGGCAGTGGCTGCCTGACCGGCATACAATGCCTGGGCGCAGACTTCGCCGGTATGGTTGATGCGCATTAACCCAGCGACATGCCGGCGCTGATCTTCAGCGAGCACAATATCTGGAATATCCCCAGCAGGGTTGGGGCGTGGGGCTTGAGGCGCCCGGGTTGTGGCAATTCTCAGGGCCTGATCGAGGCCGCTAATCAAGGTGTCCAATATCGATGTTTTTCTGTGCATAGGAATTCTGCGCTGTGGTCTAATGTACTGTAGCAGTATACTCCTGTGGCAGTAGTTATTGTTTCATTTATAATGTGCTATCGATTGATATTGGTATAAAACTTTATGAGCTATTATCAAAGACATCTATTTATTTGTGTAAATCAGCGCGAAGCATGCGCTGAGCGACCCTGTTGTGCTAATTGTGGTTCACCAGAGCTACTGGCTTATGCTAAAAATAAAATCAAAACCATGGGTTTAAACGGTCCTGGCAAGCTAAGAATTAACGGCTCAAGGTGCATGGATCGTTGTGAAGAAGGCCCTGTATGCGTGGTTTATCCGGATGCGGTTTGGTATACCTACATTGATGAAAGTGATCTGGATGAAATTATTAACTCTCACCTGCGCGATGGGGTTTGTGTAGAGCGGTTAAGGCTTGACTAAGAGCGCCAACGCGGATGTATTTTCAGATAAACAGAGTTTTCCACTTAATTCAGAGCTATGCGAGAAATTCAATGAAAGTTATAATTAACACTTACAAGTTAACAAAAAGTTAGGGCAATTCGACGGAGCAATTGGTCAAGCTCTTTGCTTTAGAAGAAAACCTCTTATCAAATGTATAAAGCTTGTCATGCTGTTGGCAATGCGCTAAATGAAGAGCATCTGAGAAGTCTAAGCCCTGTCTGTTCCATTCAATAGCTTGAGCGATGAAAGTAGGGTTGGATAAATGAACATTGCCCAACCCAAATAATTTAACTAAAGCGTCGCAGATGTTAGCGGATGAAAATTCATAGGCGTACCTTAAAACCCATTCAGTCTCTAAAATTACAGTGTCAGGAATGAAAACATCTTGGGTATTGAAAATAGCAAATGATTTTTTGTATTGCTTTGTGTCATCATGAGTGAGAAATCGAATGATGATATTAGTATCAACAGCAATCATTGATATTTGCCCTTAATGCCCTGTTTAATGGCGGAATTCATATCATCAACTGATTTAGGTTTGCCTTTATATTTCAGGCAAGAGGCAACATCAGCAATATCAGTCTCATCAAATGGGGTTTTAGGCTTGAGTAAAACACCATCACCGAGATCGATAACAATAAGCTCTTGCCCTGCCTCCCAATGGTGAGCGGCTCTAAGTGGCTTAGGGATGATTACTTGCCCCTTGCTTGATAATCTAGTGGTATTCATTGACATGTGCCCCAAAAGGTAAGAATAATGTAAGAATTTTAATATTTTAGTTAGTGTCTGTCAATGTGAGGGCTTATTAGCGACAGAATAACCCAAAAATATATTGCACAGACCGCCTTAAACCTGTAAAATTCTCGCTCTTTACTGCGGCATTCGTGTGCGCAGACAATATTAATTGAAAATTACTGGGTTACTGATATGAATACTATCAGCGCAAAACCACTTGAAGTCGAACGCGACTGGTTCATTGTGGATGCAGAGAATAAGATTTTGGGCAGGTTGGCAACTGAGATTGCTACACGACTGCGTGGCAAACATAAGCCTATCTACACACCACATGTAGATACTGGCGATTACATTGTTGTCATCAATGCCGACAAAATTGCTGTTACCGGCAATAAAATGAAAGATAAGCTGTATCAGCATCACACCGGTTATATCGGTAATCTCAAGACCACAACGCTTGGGAAATTGCTGGCAGAACATCCTGAACGCGTTTTAGAAAAAGCCGTTAAAGGTATGTTGCCTAAGAACTCACTGGGTCGGACTATGTTCCGCAAACTGAAAGTTTATGCCGGTACTGATCACCCGCATGCTGCCCAGCAACCACAAACTCTGGATATTTAATCGCTATGGCTACCCAACAGTTTTACGGCACAGGCCGTCGCAAATCATCAACTGCCCGTGTTTTTATGAAAAAAGGCGAAGGCCAGATTACTGTCAACCAGCAACCACTGGATGAGTATTTTGGGCGTGAAACTTCACGCATGGTTGTTCGTCAGCCACTTGAATTAGTGGAAATGATGGAAAAGTTTGATTTCAATGTTACCGTTAAAGGCGGTGGCATGACAGGTCAAGCTGGTGCCATCCGCTTGGGTGTGACCCGTGCACTAATGGAATACGATGAAAGCCTGCGTGGTGATTTACGCAAAGCCGGTTTTGTAACCCGCGATTCGCGTAAAGTTGAGCGTAAGAAAGTTGGTCTGCACAAAGCGCGTAAAGCCACTCAGTACTCCAAGCGTTAATAGCTTCACCTAGGACTTCCCCCAAGGAAGTCAGAAAGCTGAGGATACTGGGGGATCGTATAGTGGTAGTACTACGGACTCTGACTCCGTCAGCGGGGGTTCAAATCCCTCTCCCCCAGCCATAAACAAAAAGCTGCCTTCGGGCAGCTTTTTTTTTGAGCCTATCAGAGGGGTTTGAAGCCTGTCGCGCGAAGCGAGACTGGGGCTCAACAAATCCGACAGGATCGGATTTGGTCGTCCCGAGCGTAGCAAGGGCGCCCGCAGGGTGAAGGCCATGGATGGCCTGAAACAACCCCTCTATGCGTTGAGCTTGCGAACGCACCGGCACTTCAATCTTTTTTCCAGCTATCGGTGCGTTACGCCTGCAGCTAATACACCTTACGCCGGACAGTTTTTCTGGGGACGGTAGCGGTTTCGTTGTTCTAGAAACCATACTTAGCGGAGAACTGAAACCTGGTCAGGTCTCCGTTTAATCCACTTTCAATCTCTCGGTCTGCAATCATCAGCTCAAGCCCAAAATCCATTTTTGGTACCGGGCTGTAGATCAAATTGATATGCGCACTTGAAGCTTTCGAGGTAACACCGAAGCCGGTTAATGCGGTGTTGTTGTCTACACTAGAATAGCCGAGTGTGAAGTTGCTGCGCCATTGATTATTCCAAAAATGGCGGTAGGAGCCGAACATACCATAAGAATCAATCGCCTCAAGCTTACCATTGGCATCAAGTACAGAACTATTTACAAGATTCAAACCAAAGTAACGGCCCATACCGGAACCTACCGTAGCCATCCAGCGGAAATCATTTTTATCTCCGACTTTCACTTTTCCCGACAGGCTGAGGCCATAACCCATAATGGAATCGTCAATTCCAGCGGCTTGATTTTCATAAGCTAGCTGCCTGAGTGTACCGGCAACCACAAAGCTTCCCCAGTCGCTTTTCAAGTTATAGCGCAACACTACATCGGGCATTAAATTGTCATCAGTTACAATCCGTCCGCCACCGCCATAAGGTGTAATTGTAGTTTCCGGGTTTTCTATGGCGAATTGCCAGGGGCCGGATGTGTAACGAATCATTGGCTGGCGACCAAACACTATAGATTCAGCAGGACCTACAAAATCCAGATTATCAGGTTGCGCCTCAACATTAAAAAAAGTCGTCCATGTCTGCCCAAATGTCCATTTGTTATAGGTGAAAAAGGCATGCCGCAAGCGTGGGGAGTAGGAGTTAGAGACTCTTTCATTTCCGCCAGGTCCAACGAGAAAATCCAATTCAAAATATGTACGCATTGTAGCGCCGCTGTCCAGCAAGTGTTCGCTACTGAAGTTAATCCGTGACTCTTTAGCATGGATATCTAGATAGATTTCACCGGAGCCGTTGCCTACCGGAACCAATCCCGGAATGTAGAAATCCCGACCAGCAGTGCCAGATGGGACTGATCCACCACTGTAATCACTGAAGATTGTATCTAATTTAATATACCCACCAAATGTATAGTTGTGTTTGTGCTCATCTTCAGCAACCGCTGCTTTATGTTGGACAAGAACCTCGGTGGCTTTCGTCTCAGCGATCTTGTTTGCAGTAGCTTCAATCACTACTGTATCAACGAGTACCGGTTGCTGGTTTCTTAGTAAGGCCTGAACCTGCGCTTCAAGCGCTTCAATGCGGTCATACAGAGCATCCATTTCACGGCCATCAGCTACTGCACCAGACGAGAAACTCAGCCCTATAGCTACAGCTAGAGATAAAATTGTTTTATTATGTTTAATGCTGACCATAGTGGTCTCTCCCGAAATTGCTGAATGTACTGCTAGATCAAAAATATGATTGGGAAATGAGTGTACTAGACTTTGCTTTAATAGGTTTGTAGAAATTCCTAAATAAGGGTTTTCAGGTTAAAATCGAATGCATGTTAAGTAGGTACCAAGCGACACTACATATATTAAATTATTACTTAGGTGGAAGAAGATGGAAAAAATCTATCCAGTTACAAACCAATGGCAGGAAAATGCCTGGATTAACAATGACAGTTATGCAGAAAAATACCGTCAGTCTGTTGAAGATAATGAAGGCTTTTGGGCCGAGGCAGCCAGTCGTATTGACTGGATCACACCATTTACTAAAGTCAAGGATGTTTCATTTAAGCAGGAAGATCTGCACATCCGCTGGTATGAAGACGGTAGTCTGAATGTTTGTGCAAATTGTATAGATCGTCATCTGGAGGATAAAGCCGATCAGGTGGCGATTATCTGGGAAGGTGATGATCCGGCAGTCGATAAACACATTACTTATTTGCAGTTGCATGAATCTGTGTGTAAATTCGCCAATGTCCTCAAAGCCCGGGGCGTGCTTAAAGGTGACCGGGTAACCCTGTATATGCCGATGGTACCGGAAGCTGCGATTGCTATGCTGGCCTGTGCCCGAATCGGTGCCGTTCACTCAGTGGTATTCGGCGGTTTTTCACCGGAGGCGTTGGCAGGTCGGATTATCGACTGCCAATCAAAAATCGTGATTACTGCCGATGAAGGTCGCCGCGGTGGTAAAACCATTCCACTGAAAGCAAATGTTGATGCCGCCGCCAAGCTTGAAGGCGTTGCTGAAATCATTGAAACTGTGTTGGTGGTACGAAATACTGGCGCTGATGTTGCCTGGGACAATGATACTGATGTCTGGCTGCATGAAGCAGAAACCGGTGTGAGTGCTGATTGTCCAGTAGAGGAGATGAACGCCGAAGACCCGCTGTTTATTCTCTATACCTCCGGATCAACCGGTACGCCAAAAGGTGTTCTGCATACCACCGGTGGCTATTTGGTGTATGCCTCTATGACCCATGAATATGTGTTTGATTATCATCCCGGGGATATTTACTGGTGTACTGCCGATGTAGGCTGGGTCACCGGTCATAGCTATATCGTCTACGGCCCACTAGCCAACGGTGCCACCACGCTGATGTTTGAAGGTGTGCCGAATTATCCGGACAGCAGCCGATTCTGGCAGGTCATCGATAAACATCAGGTCAATATTTGTTATACCGCACCTACTGCTATCCGGGCGTTGATGCGCGAAGGTGACGAACCGGTGAAAAAGACTTCCCGCGCTTCCCTGCGGTTACTGGGTAGTGTCGGTGAACCGATTAATCCGGAAGCCTGGGAATGGTATTACCATGTTGTTGGGGAAGAGCGCTGTCCGATTGTTGACACCTGGTGGCAGACAGAGACCGGCGGCATCATGATTACTCCATTGCCGGGTGCCACGGCGCTAAAACCCGGTTCTGCCAGCAAGCCCTTTTTTGGTGTTCAGTTGGCGCTTGTAGATGGTGAGGGTAACTTTCTTGAAGGAGCCACTGAGGGTGATTTAATTCTTACCGATAGTTGGCCTGGGCAAATGCGAGGTCTGTATGGCAATCCTGAACGGTTTAAGGAGGCATACTTTTCTACCTACCCTGGCTATTACTTCACTGGTGACGGCTGTAAACGGGATAAAGACGGCTATTACTGGATTACCGGACGGGTTGATGATGTGTTAAATATTTCCGGGCACCGCATGGGTACTGCAGAAATAGAAAGTGCGATGGTCGCACACCCGGCTGTCTCAGAAGCCGCAGTGGTCGGCTATCCGCACGATATCAAAGGTCAGGGTATTTATGTCTATGTTACTACCATTGCCGGGGTTGAACCCACGGATGCACTCAAAGTTGAGTTGAGACAATCCGTGCGTAACGAAATCGGACCTATTGCCACACCGGACTTGATTCAATTTACCCCGGCCCTGCCCAAGACTCGGTCTGGTAAGATTATGCGTAGGATACTGCGCAAGATTGCTGCTAATGATTATGGCAATCTGGGTGATACCTCCACGCTGGCAGAGCCCGCTGTGGTTGACAGCTTGATTGATGAGCGGATGAATCGCTTGGATTAGTTTTTAGGGTGAATTTTTAGGATGGATTATTAAACAGATGAAGAGTCGATTTTTGTCTACCCAGCCAGCTAAGGTGATCATCGCCGATGATCACCCTTTATTCCGTGAGGCGATTAAAAAAGCACTCGAGGTGAGCTGCAACAATGCTGGTTTCCTTGAGGCTGGTTCATTTGAAGGCTTACAGGATTTAGTCGATGAAAACCAGGATGTCGATCTGGTTTTACTGGATCTGCACATGCCCGGGGTCAGTGGTTTCGCCGGCTTAGTGTATTTGTGCAAACGCTATCCGGGTGTGCCGGTGGTGATGATTTCGGCAAATGAAGACCCGGTTGTTATTCGTCGAGCGTTGGATCATGGTGCTGCGGGTTTTATTCCAAAATCATCCAGTACCGATGAAATATGCGAGGCTATTAACACCATTCTTGCGGGTGAGATCTGGTCACCGGATTCAGTACAGTCAAATTTACCGGGAAGGAATGACTCTGAAATTTCACTGGCAAAACGAATGGCTGAGCTGACACCGCAACAGTTTAAAGTGCTTATGCTGATGACCCAAGGTCTGCTAAATAAGCAAATCGCTTACGAGCTGAAAGTCTCGGAACCAACCATCAAAGCTCATGTCACGGCAATTATGAAAAAACTTGCGGTGAATAACCGCACCCAGGCTGTACTCATAGCCCAGCATCTATCTGTAGCTAGACCAAACTAGCGTTTGCTCAACGCTTAAATTGTATAGTATTGTTGAGCCAGGCGCGTAGCGCAGCCGGTCGAATGGGTTTGCGCAATATGCCATAGCCTATTTTTTCCACTTCGTTTTCAAGCTCTGAAGACCGGTCTGCGGTAATCACGATTGCAGTAAGCTTCTGTCCGGCGATTTCATTGAGATATTCCATTAGCTGTAAGCCGTTGTATTGATCGGTAAGGTGATAGTCCACCAGAACGATATCCGGCATGCCTTCGGTTTTCAGCGAATTAGCCGCCTGCTCCCTGGTGCTGGCCATAGCTACTAGGCAACCCCAGCCATCGAGAAGGATATTCATACCATCGAGGATGTTTTGTTCGTTATCAATGCAGAGAACTTTCAGGCCTTGGATGTGTGACTGAGAGGATGTAGGCGGCTTTAGTTTTTTAGCGGGTACGCTGAGTGCGGTACTAAGTGGCACGGTGACGGAAAAACAACTACCTTGTCCCAACTCGGAGCTGATATCAATTGGGTGATCCAGAATACGGGAAATCCTGTCGCAGATAGCTAGGCCCAAACCCAGACCTTTTTCATTCTGCCGCAAGGCATAGTCGAGGCGGTGGAATTCTTGGAATATTGATTTAGCCTCGCTGGCGGGCACGCCAACCCCGGTGTCCCAGACACTCAGGCGCAAGTGGTCACCCCGCAGCCGACAGCCTAATAAAATACCGCCGGTTTCTGTATAGCGAATTGAATTGGCTATAAAGTTCTGTAATATTCGGTAGAGCATATTACGGTCGCTGTAGATTAAATGATTTGCCGATTTAACCCGAAACTCAAGATTCTTGTTGTTAGCCAATGGTTTTAATCGCTGGCGTAGTTGCTCGAATAAATCGCTGACCGAAATCACTTCCTTCTTCGGCTTGGCAACGCCTGAATCCAATTTGGAAATATCTAGCAGTGCCGATAATAATTCCTCAGCGGCTGTCAGGCAGCGGTCGATCCGCACTACTAGTTTAGATTCTTCATTGTTATTGCTTTCGGTCTTCTGGCGCAGCACCGAAACAAATAACCTTGCAGCATTCATCGGTTGTAGCAAATCATGGCTGGCGGCAGCCAAAAAGCGGGTCTTGCTCTGATTGGCAACTTCTGCGACTTGGCGTGCAGCATCGAGCTCAAGGTTGGTTTCGTGCAGCTTAGCTGTGCGCTGCTGTACTCTTTGTTCCAGTAGTTCATTAGCCTCCTTTAGTTGCTGCTCGATCTGTTTGAAGGAGGTAATATCGGTATAAGTTGTAACATAGCCACCTCCTGGCATGGGGTTGCCATGTATTTCTAGAACGGTATCGTCTAACCAGCGGCGTTCATAGCGATATTGCGAGCCGTTTCGAAATTGCTTTAGCCGTTTCGAAATTTGGTTATCGGGGCGTTTTTCACCCATGCGCCCACGGTTGGCGTTAAACTTCATTAGCTCCAGTATAGGCTGCCCAATATGTACTAGGCCATCGGGAAAATTCATCAACTCCACATAGCGTTTATTCCAGCCGATAAGCCGCTGTTTATCGTCTATTACACTAACACCTTGGGTTAGGTTATCGAGGGTAGATTCAAGCAACTCACGGTTGAATTGTACGGCCTCAGATGTGCGAGTGAGCAAATCCAGGACAGCACCGGCACCGAGTCCTTTACGACTCAAGGTGGTTGCTAACACGGTGCGCGCTGATGCCGAACCAATCGAGCCTGCAAGAAGTCGCTCACAAAACTGAACCGTTTGTGGTGAGGCCAGAACATCCTGTTCAAGCTCTTCAGAGCCCAGGTGGGTGGCGAGTGCTTTGCGTGTTAGTGCAACGCCGAGAAAGCGACCAACGATGTGCTCCAGTTCTTTTACTGTGAGTAGATCATCTCGGGATTGCGTACTGTTATTATCAGCGAGGGTGGGCTTTTGATCGGGCACAAGCAGAGACATCACCACTAAAACAACGGCATTCAATAGTAGGGTTGTCATTGCACCCTGATTAAAGTCAAGCACAGGCACCAGTCTAAAAAATGAAAACACAGAGTCTTCGGAAATCGGCAGTGAGGGCAACATCAAAAAGATTAACCAGCCGAGTATGCCAACTATTAGCCCGGAAAAGGCTCCGACCCGGCTGGCTCTTTTCCAGTACACACCAAAAATGATCGCCGGTGCAAACTGCGAAGCGGCAGCGAATGCCAACAAACCTATGCTGGCCAGGGGTACTCCGGAATCAACGATTCTGAAATAGGCATAGGCAAGCAGGGTGATCGTCAGGATAGACAGACGCCGGACATGTAATAAAACTGAAGATAAATCCCGTTGTCTGCTAGTGCCGAGTAGACGACTGCGCAGTAATAACGGCATTACAATGTCGTTGCTAACCATGATAGCCAGTGCCACAGTGGCAACAATCACCATGCCGGTAGCGGCGGAAAAACCACCAAGGAAGACCAGCATAGTCAGGGCAGGTTGGTCAAATGCCAGCGGTAGAGAGAGTACATAGGTGTCCGGGTTGACGGTTTGGCCAGAAAAATAATGCAGTCCGGCTAAGGTAATGGGGATTACAAAGATGGAAAAAACCAGCAGGTAAACAGGAAATAACCAACGACTGAGCCGCAGGTCCAACGGGTTCCTGAACTCTACAATGGCAACATGAAATTGTCGGGGCAGGCAAATAATTGCCAGCATGGCGAGAATCAGCTGAGTAGTGAAGCCCTGCGGAATATGCCAAGGTGAAAACAAGGCCTGGTACTCATTGTTTTTCTGGATGGTTTCAACCATGTTGCCGAAGCCGTTAAAAACTCCGAAAATAACAAACAAACCTACTGCTGCAAAGGCGATGAGTTTGACTACCGATTCGAACGCAATCGCCCACATTAATCCACGGTGATGTTCGCTTGAATCCAGATTCCTGGTTCCGAAGAACATCGCAAATAGTGCCAATGCCAGCGCTAAATAAAAGGCAAAGTTATCCGGCAGGCCGCCGCTTGAACTGGTTATAACATCAATGCTTGTTGTGATCGCTTTCATCTGCAAGGCGATATAGGGAACTGAACCGATCACGGCTGCCAGGGTTACCAGCACGGCTATACTATGGCTGCGGCCATATCGATGGGCAATGAAGTCGGCAATCGATGTGATCCGTTGGCTATGACTTATCAGTGCCATTCTGCGTATCAGGTTGTGCCCGAAAATCATCATTAGTGCCGGGCCGAGGTAAATTGAAAGGTAGCCCCAGCCTGTTGCTGCTGCGCTACCTACGGCGCCGAAGAAAGTCCATGAAGTACAATAAACCCCGAGTGATAGCGCGTAAATAATTGCCTGAATATTGCGGTGGGATTTTGCAATCCGGCGTTTGTCCCCATACCAGGCGATGCCATACAATAAACCGACATACGCCAGCGCGATATAGATAAGAGTCCAAGCATTTAGCATCTTTCAGTAGTGCTCCGATGTCTATAAGACTAAAGTAGAAGCGTTAATGGCTTCGCCACAAAGTAACATAGCCTCTGGAAACTTACCATTGGGAGCTTAAAAAATGGAACAACAAGCAAGGCAAGACTACTGGAAAGCAAATATAAGATTAGTGCTGATATGTCTCAGCATCTGGTTGAGGACATCCGTGTACCGAAAGGAGCCGGTAACGCTTCCGCTCACTAGCTCCAATAACAATTTTGCAACATGAAAGTTTCAGGGCCGGTCATGCCACCGAGGCTGCGATGCCTATTATGCAGGCATTGTCAGCCGCGGGGAATGGTCGTCGCTTCTCAGCTATTGATGTGAACCCCAATCCCCAGATAGAGGCACGATCTGATGTGTATGACAGCTCTTTTACGTCCTGTAATCGCTGCATTCGTGCATCCATGCACATCATATTGGTTTCACTGTGGAATCAATAGCATTTGCAGCATCCGTGTTTCTATCTGGGGATAGGAGACTATATTGACATTCCCGCTCTCAAGCGATTAGTATATTCTATAGGCATACGATAGATGCATTTTACTGGAAAAATTTAAAGAGGGAAAAGGACATGGATAGTTCTGAGAAAACTGGCATTTTTCATCAAAGAGGCTTGTTTGGGTTTTTATATTTCCAGTTTAGGCCTATATTCACCTTTTTCAATGGGTCGCGGTTGAAAGCTGTATTCTTGAGACCCCACATAATTCTACAACAGCTACTATTTTGTTTGTTTCTCTCCCATTCGCCTGTTTCTCTAGCGGAGGAATTGCAAACGCGATATTCGTATGATTCAATTGTTTATGACTCTTTGGCATTAGCAGAAAGTGCGCTGTATTCAGATCCGAATTTATATGGTTCGAGTCAGTATGAATATAAGGACACATTTTTCCACGGAACGTTTCGCCGTTATCAATTTCTCAAATCCACTACGAGTGCCTTTACCGAGGGGCCTAAGCTGATTTTCCGGAATGCCCTGTGCAATGCTTGTCCTATTTTCGATGCTTGGGGAAACAATCTTTGTTCGACTTACCCTAATTCTCTGAAACAGAATGTCTGTAGTAGCTATGCTGCATGGAAATCTGCTTCAGCCGCTGCTTTTGATGGAACGCCATATACATTAGAATTTACTGGTGAAACAGACTGGGTTTATCAAGGTACAACCCAAGCACATTTGCAATTACCTGAAGAGACGGTATTCACTTCAAGTGTATATACAAAGAGCGTCACGGCCACATTAACTGGGCTTGGCACTTCGGGAAACTTGGATTCCAACGCACTTAGTTATGCCAGTGGTCATTGCGCGCCAGGGTATCGTAATTATCAAAACTCTCTGTGTCAAAACACTGTAACCAGAAACATAAGTGTATCAGGTGCATCATTAGCCGAGCCAAATGAGAACAATTGCACAGTAGGTAACCCCTGTAGCCCAACGACTGGCGACAAAACGGCAAGTGAAGCTGATTATAGCTCGGGCAGTTTGTCCTTCAGCCGCTATTACCATTCCTATCAGATTTATCTAGACTATGCCGCCATGGGTAAGGGCTGGTCACATACCTATACTGGCCGGGTTATTACAGAGCAGGGCTTTATGAAAGTCATCAATGGGAAAGGTAATGCTGAACGGTATAAGTGTGTTGATAGCCCAGCTTGTTTGGACTATCGTTCTACCAGTATAGCCGGGCAAATTTTACGGCCTGTTACTGCTGGTTGGGAGCTTTATGCTAGTTCAGGTGAGGTGCGTTATTTTAATACCGAGGGGTGGTTAACTCGGATTATCAATTCCGCTGGTAGTTATCGAGAAGTGAACATCAGCCACACAGCAGATGGCAAAGTATCAACCGTAGTCGACCATCAAGGCCGAACCCTGCAATTTATTTACAATACCGATGGGCTGGTAGCGTCAGTAACATTACCCTCGGGTGATGTTATCTCTTATCAGTATACCATGCCTGCCAACTCACCAATGAATGCCAACCGTTTTAATCTGACCAAGGTGGTGCGCGAAGACCTCACCGAGCGGGTTTACCACTATGAAGATCAAGACGATCTTGGCGCTCCTAGATTTGTACACGCACTAACCGGCATTACCGATGAAAACGGTGTGCGTTTTGCAACCTATATCTATGATGACAAAGGCAGGGTAATTTCAAGCGAACGCGCAGCTGGTGCTGGCCGGGTAGAGCTAAATTACACCAAGCGCCCCGGTGAATCTTTTGACTGGTCGATTACCGAAGTTACCAGTCCTCTGGGTGAAGTTGTAACTTATGATATGGAGCCTGGGCCATTCCGGAAACCAACCGATATCACCGATACTCGCGGTAATCTATCCATGAGTTATGACTCTGAGACCAGTTGGCGCACCTCCAGAACCGACCGCGAAGGTAATCAAGATACTTA